>JBJEIV010000089.1:0-3661 GCA_051877395.1 Candidatus Ornithomonoglobus sp. | reverse complement strand
AAAGGGTTAAAGGTGTCATAATCTATTACTCCGACTGTTATATCATTGGAAATCTCTTTTTCGGTGTCCTCTCCCGTATTTTCCCCGTCGCCGGTACCCTCCGGATTCTCTCCCTCTGCTGACATCAGTCTGCCGACCGCGCCGCTGATATAGTCGGTTACTGTACAGGAGCAAAGCCCCGCCGCAAGCGACAGGACAACGAGAACAGAAATAATTTTCGATGCTTTATTCTTTATCATTTAACACCGCCCCTAAGCTCAATGAACGCTCCGAAATTGCCGCGGCGTCCCTGTGTTTTCCTGTGTGAGAACAGCAGCTCACTGCTGCAATAGGTGCAGATCCCGCAGTTGTCTATATTCTCCCGCGGAATACCCTCCTCCGTAAGCTGCTTAATTATCGCGCGCTGCATATCCACATGGTATCTGTCACCGTACTTAACAGCGGTGTCAGCGCCGAATTTATCAATAAAAATCTGCGCGACATCATCGCCCACCTCAAAATGGTCAACCTGTATTGACGGACCTATGGCGCACAGAATATCCTCGGGACGGGAGCCGTAATCCTCCGCCATTTTTCTGACGGTCTTTGCGCCGATGCGCTTAACGGTACCCTTCCAGCCCGAATGTGAGGTGGCGATCACCGCCTTTTCCCGGTCGAGAAACATAAGCGGAACACAATCGGCATAAAGCGTCACAAGTCCCACACCCTTTTTGTCGGTTATGAGCCCGTCCGCGCTTTGGAATTTATTTTCAAACACAATACCGTTTCCGATAACGCTGTCCTCTATAGTATGAACAATATCCTCATGAACCTGCTTTGAAAGCACAAGCCTTCTGCTGTCCATGCCTGCCGCCTCGGAAATTCTTCTGAAATTCTCCAGCACATTCTCCCTTGCATCATCACAGTTAAAGCGCAGGTTCATGCTGCTGTAGCAGCCGCCGCTGACACCGCCCTCGCGGGTGGATATACAGTGGTTTACAAGCCCTGTTTCCTCAAATGAGGATATTGTATAATAAGCTATACCGCCTTTATGATTAAGCTTAAACATTCTTTTTTCCTCTGAAATAATAATATACTGCCTCCGCCGATTTCATATCCATTGAGTCCGTATCGGCAAGGTCTTCAATTTCCGCACTCTTTATTTTATCAATATTTCCGTATTTAGTCAATAGGGCAACGCGTCTTTTTTCGCCGATGCCCGGAATTTTGTTCAATTCCGAGTCAATTTTCTCATGAAGCTTTCTGAAATATGAGATCGCCGCATCATGCACCTCGTCCTGAATATGGGTTATCAGCTTAAACACCTGGCTTGACGGGCTTATTTCAAGCTCGCCGTCTTTGCCTACAAGACCTCGTGTGCGGTGGCGGTCGTTCTTTACCATTCCGAACAGCGGCGTTTCGTTATCCATCATTTCCATAAGCTCGGATACAGCGTTAAGATGCCCCTTTCCGCCGTCAAGAAGAATCAGATCGGGATACGGCAGAAACTTTGCGTCACGCGGGTTTAACGTACCCGCCTCTATCTGAGCCTCCTCCTCCATGCCGTGGCGGAAACGACGGTAGATTACCTCTCTCATTGAAGCGTAATCGTCCGCGCCCTCAACCGTCTGCACCTTAAAGCGGCGGTACTTACGCTTTGCCGGCCTGCCGTATTCAAACACAGCCATCGCCGCGACATTATCCGCGCCCTGAATATTTGAAATATCATACGCCTCTATTCTGTTGGGTATTTTATCAAGTCCGAGAAGCTCCCGCATCGCTTCAAGAACGCCGCTCTTTTCCTTCTCCTTTAAAAGCCTCAGCTTATGGTTTGACACCGCCTTTTCCGCGTTCATCTTAACCATTGCAACAAGCTTCACCTTTTCGCCGCGCTTTGGAGCTGTAAGCTGCACCTTTTTACCCTTACGCTCACGCAGCCATTCCGAAATCAGCTCCGCGTCATGCGGCTCCGCTTCGGTTATGATCTCATCGGGAATGAAATCGCAGTCGGCGTAGAACTGCTTTATAAAATCCGTTATCATATCCGCGCTGTCCGCGCCGCCCGTGTGCTCGATCCTGTAGTGCTCGCGGCCTATGACGCGGCCGCCGCGTATAAAAAACACCTCGATATACGCGATCTCACCGTCAGCTGAGACAGCTATTACGTCCGCGTTATTCTGCTTGGACGTGCTTGTGATCTTCTGTCTGTCCATTACCTCTTTAATGGATTTTATTTTATCGCGGCATGCCGCAGCGCGCTCATACTGCATTGCCGCGGACGCCTCATACATTTCCTTTGTAAGCTCATTTACGAGATCGCCGTGCTTTCCGTCAAGAAAACGGCATATTTCAAAAAATACCTTTCTGTATTCCTCTTTTGACACCTGTCCCGTGCACGGCGCAAAGCAGGTGTTTATGTGATAATTAAGACACGGTCTGCCCTTTTTTATATCCCGCGGAAATTTTCTTGTACATGTGGGCGGCTTAAAAAGCTTCTGTATTATATCAAGCGTATTTTTTATTGTACCCATGCCCCTGTACGGCCCGAAATATTTCGCTCCGTCATTGCTCATTCTGTGCGCCATAAAAACGCGCGGATACGGCTCGTTTATCGATACCTTGATATACGGGTACTGCCTGTCGTCCTTGAGCAGGATGTTATAATGCGGTCTGTATTTCTTTATGAGATTACATTCCAGAACAAGCGCCTCGCGCTCGGAATCCGTTATGATGTACTCAAAATACGCCACATGCCTGACCATCGCCAGAACCTTCGGAGTATGGCTTGAATTTTTTCTGAAATACTGTGTAACACGGTTTTTAAGGATCTTCGCTTTGCCTACATATATCACGGTACCGTCCTTATCGTGCATGAGATAAACTCCCGGCTGCTCGGGAAGCTTTGCAATTTCGTCCTCAAAATCAAACATATACTCACCCTTACGTCACATTGTTTCAAATACCTTAATCAAAAATAACTCTGCATGGCCTGTGCCGCAGAGTTATTTTTTTACGAAACAGTATAGCTTACGCACATTAACTGTTTCAGATTCTCATGAGAATAAAACGGTAATTATTCGGTGAAATTCGACTCGATAATACCAACGAGTGTTTTTACAGCGTCTTCTTCGTCAATGCCGTCTGCTACGATCGTGATGCTTGTACCCTTAACGATACCGAGTGACAAAACACCGAGCAGGCTCTTTGCGTTTACACGTCTGTCATCCTTCTCAACCCACACGCTTGACTTGAATGAATTAGCGCGCTGAATGAAGAATGTTGCCGGTCTTGCATGAAGTCCTACTGAATTGTTAACTGTTACCTCACTTGAAACCATTATAATGCCCCCTAAGCTATAATTTATTTATAATAATAGAATACCCTAAATTTCTATTTTCGTCAATAATTTTTTTCTAATTCATGAAATTTTCATCTGATTTAACGAAATCTCACTCAATATTTTCTGGAATTTCGTTAATATTTTCATTATCGGAAATATTGACATCCGAAACATCGTCTGTTTCGCTCTTGGGGACTTCCACAACTACTCTTTCCCTGTCGGGATTCATTTTATCACGCACCTGCTGCTCGATCATCTTACAGAACTCCTGATTATCCTTGAGATATATACCACTATTAGCGATACTATTAGAGAATGGAATAAGATTCATGACAAATCTGA
>JBJEIV010000088.1:0-18846 GCA_051877395.1 Candidatus Ornithomonoglobus sp. | reverse complement strand
ATATTCATTTGCAGTATTTTCGAGCTCATCCTCCAAAGCCGCAAGTTCTTTAAAATCAGGATATTTGTGCTTTAATGCATTGGTCAGTATATAATCGCAAAGTTCGGGGTTTTTCGGAAGGAGCGGTCCGTGAAGATATGTTGCGACAACATTCTTATATACAACACCCTCCGCGCCCGCCTTTTCCTCGTTTCCGTATCCGTATATAACCCTGCCAAGCGGCTTGTGCGAGCCTATATAGGTTCTTCCTCCGTGATTTTCAAAGCCTACTATCTTCTGCTTTATGAAATCCGCCTCAAGGACTATATTTCCGATAAGTCTCCCTTTGCCTTGCTCTGTATATATGTCAAGTATTCCAAGACCCTCTATTGTTTCATCCTCAAGCTTATAATACCTTCCAAGAAGCTGATATCCTCCGCATACAGCGACAAGCGAGCCGCCATTCTCCACAAAATCATGCAGCGCTTTTTTATGCTCAAGCAGTCTTGAGCATACTATTTTCTGCTCTCTGTCGGAGCCGCCTCCCAGAAATACGATATCGACATCGGATATGTCAAAGCCGGTATCATCACAGGTATAGGAAACTACCTCTGCGTCAATCCCGCGCCATATGAGGCGGCGCTTCAAACACTCTATATTTCCCCTGTCACCGTAAAGGTTAAGAAGATCGGGATACAAATGCATGATCTTTATTTTCATCTATTCAGTCCCCTTTCCTTCTCAAGCTCTTTAAGAACGCCCTCTGTCGGATACAATGCCGTGTAGTTTACAAGCACATAAACAACCTCGCTGTCGGTTGAAAGCGCCTTTACAACGGCATCCTTCATGCTGTCCGTCATCATATCAACATCAATGCCCGCATATTTAAAACGCAGGCTTATATCATATACTCTTATACCTGTTGTCGTAAGAGTATTGAGATTGTCATCCTTGATTTTGTGGAAATCAACATCCCACAGCCATGAAACGTCTCTGCCGTCATTTGCAAGGTCATTTATCGCTATTATAACGTCCTTTTTGCGTTCATCGGTATTAACGGTTGAAATCGCCTGATTGAAGCCCGCCGGATTCTTTGAAAGGCTCAGGATCACTGGCTTGTTAAAGTCAAACTCCTGCATTCTGCCTATCTGCGGCTTATACGCCTCAAGCAGCCTGCCGAAATCATCCGTTCCTTCTCCCGCCGCGTCCATTGCCGCATAAACAGCAGCAAGGTTATATATATTATAGAAGCCCTTGTAATTTACCTCCATCGGCTTTCCGTTTATAGAAAATCTTATAGGAATTTTGAGCGATACATTTGTTATATTGTAATCAGGTTCGGGTCTCTTATATCCGCATGACGGACATCGGAAGCTGCCGAGCTGGCTGTAATGATAGTAATCAAATTCAAGCTCCCTGCCGCAGATAGGGCAGAAGCGGCCTTCCTTTGTATCATCTACCTGCGGCAGAACCTTTTCGGAAATACCGTAATATACTGCATCGGCATTCGGCTCCCTTCCGAACTGCACACAAAGCGGGTCATCGGCGTTGAGAACCATTTTCACATTTCCCGCCTCGGCAATCGCTCGCTTTATGATATTTACTGTGATGTCAATTTCACCGTAACGATCCAGCTGGTCGCGGAAAAGATTTGTTATAACCATAATATCAGGCTTGACCTGCTTAAAAACAATAGGTGTATACGCCTCGTCAATTTCAAGGCAGGCATAATCAGCCTTTACCCTGCCGAATATGTCCGCAGCCTGAATATATGTCGTTGCAATACCGCTCAGCATATTCGCGCCCAGCTTATTGCAAAGCACCTTATATCCCTTTGCCTCAAGAGCCGAGCACATAAGGTTATTTGTTGTTGTCTTTCCGTTTGTTCCGCAGGTCACAATAACCTTTTTGGTAACAATTCTGTTTATATCATTAACCAATTCAGGGCAGATTTTAAGCGCAAACGCCCCCGGGCTTGCCGACGATTTTTTTCCCGCCAGTCTGCCCGCAACACTAAGCAGCTTTCCCGCCCATATAGCCAACAGCTTTCTCATTTATACGTACCTCTGTTAATAATCCATTATTTTAATATTTCCCTTTGTTGCAACGAGGTTATTTGTAGCGCATTCATAGCTTTCGCCATATATATCCTCAGCTGTATATGAAACAATATAGTCGCCGTCTCCTATAAGCTTTTCGGTGATCTTGACACCTCCGAAGCCTATCCTTATCTTGCTGCCTTCAACATAGCTTGTTTCGTCCTGTCCGTAAACACGGTAGATCGGTATGATCACATCTCCCGTATTAAGCTTTTTATACTCTCTCTGCGCCATTCCCGAATAAATATCCACACCCTTCCAGATGCCGATAATTGTGTACTCACCGAAGCTGTCCGCAAGCTTTGACTTCCGCACGCGTATATTGGCAATTTCGCCGTTATATACAACCGGGATTGAGTAGATATCATAGCATACGTTCCGGCTCACCAGATACATTGAAACAGGAGTGCTGTTGAGCGTCGGCAGCCTGCCGCTGAAGTCGTATACAAATCCGTTTACAGAGCTGTCATAGCGTGTTTCGTAATCGCTGTAAAGATACAGATAGCTCGCATCATTCGCGCTGTATATATAGAAGTTTACACCCGTCCGCGTAAACAACTCGGGATGGGTTGCCGTCAGGACATAATGTCCGTTCATATCAGGTGACGCCGTCATTACATTTTCATAGGCAAGATTATTATAATAATACCATATTGCGCCGTTTTCCGGGGTATATGTTCTGTTTGCTATATCCATATTGATACACGTCTTCTCAATAAATGACATATAGCTGTTGCTCACGCATATTTCCTTATATCTTGAAAGCGCTTCGCCGTCACGATGGCTTGGATAATACAGTCCGAGACCGCTTGATGCGCTGTGGTATTCGCTCATACACTTATATACGATCATCTCATCCATGATAGCTTTTATATTTGCCGATATATCCCCCATCGAATCTGAAAGACTGTCAACAAGGTTACCGAGGTCAATTATATTGGAATAACCTTCCCACGGTGAATTACCTCCCATATGCTCCAGACTGTTCATCGCCTCAACTACATCCCGCAGCCGATACAAATCATCTACAGATGAATCAAGCATACCTCCCAGTCCTTCAAAGTGAAGTGAAAGAGTGGTTTCCTTTGAGAGATCCGACACCGCCATTGACACCAGATCACGTTCCTCCTCAGACACCTTAGCCATTACGCCGTCACATATAACCTGACCGACCTCCGGTACGGATGCTTGGGGGTAATTTGAAAGAAAGTCGAACAGTCCGTTATAATCCCATCCCGATATAGGAATTACATCCTCCGAGCCGACCATGTAATCCGCATAAAGAGACAATGCGGATGCCGTTTCTATATTTGACATAAGGCTCGCGTCAAATCCTACAAGGTCAAGCTTTTCATCAAGACCGCTAAGTACACTTTTCAGTTCTTCCAGTGAAAGGCTGTCATAATCATGCGCGGAATCGAAAGCGACTCCGCCGAGCGGTCCCGCGCCGTGATCCCATATAACCGCAATGTAATGCTCTGCCGGATATGTTTTCATTCCCCATGAAAGAAATTCCTTTAAGGTCTCACTCTCGCCCATATTTGCCGCCGGCTTCTGATTTACAAGTCTTATTCCGTTTTTCTGAACCACGTAGTCCTGCTGATAATCACAGTCAACATCATCGGTATGCCACAGACGGCTTCCTCCGGTTTCAACAACAACATTGATATTTTCAGGCAAATCATACGCAAGTGATTCAAGGACCCGGCTTCCGCTCTCATATTCCTCCTCCAGAGTTGAACCGCACATATACATCATCACAGTCCAGCTTGTACCTGTAGAAGGCATACGTTTAGCTTCCTTCTGAACCACCACACCGCCGCCGCAGCCGCACAAAAACGACAAGATCAACAACATGGTGGAAAATATAGTAAATTTTTTCATAGATTCCTGCTTTCCAAAGTTTTTTCCTATATGCTTTTCACTAAGTTTTCTATGATCAATGCAATGAAAAAAACTTAGTGAAAAGAGGCATTAACCGCATGCATTAAGTATTATTAAAATACGAAGTACTTAATGCATGCTATATATAACATACAAAAACAAAGGGCGACCCGATATCTCACGTAAATTCCCGGAAATATCAAAGACCGCCCTTTAACGATTATTAAATCATTCAGCTGCCGGTGCGCCAACCGGGCATGTGCCTTCACAAGCGCCGCACTCAACACATGTATCCGCATCGATTACATATGCTGCATCGCCTTCTGAAATTGCACCAACCGGACACTCTGCTGCGCAAGCGCCGCAGCTTATACAAGTATCTGCATCAATTTTGTAAGCCATAGTTTTATACCTCCTGAAGAATTTTTTTAGACTTTCGTCTTTATATTGATTATACCACTGTTTTGTCTGAACTTCAAGAGTAAATTTTAAATATTTTATAAATATTTTGCCAAATTTCCCCGTTCACTATTGCTGCTGTTTTTCATCTTTGAGCTGCTGAGGCTTTTTTCTGTAATTTCTGTTTCTGTTAAAATTACGTTTATCCTTTTTCTCACCTTTTTCAGCCTTAGGCTGTGATGGATTCATCTTTTCATCACTGTCAGCCTGCGCAGATCTTTCCTTGACGCGCTTAGACTGCTCCTTTTTCTCATTTCGCGGTCTTGGCGGCTCGGTATTATTCTTATTCTCTTCGCCCTGCCTGCCCTTGTTATTCTTTCTTCTCTGATTGTTATTACGCTTCTCACGCTTAACAGTCTTTTCCGGATTATCCTCAAGAGCCTCCAGAGTTTCAAGCAGCGCCTGTTCCTCTTTTGTAAATATTTCTTCCTCCGGCTCCGGATTGCTGCCGTCAAACAGCTTTACATCGGCAACATCGAAGTCCTTCAATGTGGCTTCGCCCCCCGAATCAAGGCGTACCTTGACCTTGCCCCGAAGAAGCGCTACGCTTGTTACCGTTCCGCGGCCTTCGGGAGTTGTGACAACAGCTCCCTGTCTCGGAGCTTCCTGCATAAGCGCCTCGTAGGTATCCTGCTCATATTTCAAACAGCACATAAGCCTGCCGCAGGCGCCTGATATCTTTGACGGATTAAGCGAGAGGCCCTGTTCCTTCGCCATTTTAATTGAAACAGGTACAAACTCGCCCAGAAACTGTGAACAGCACAGATTTCTTCCGCAAACACCGATTGAACCGAGCGTTTTTGACTCGTCTCTTACGCCGATCTGGCGGAGCTCAATTCTTGTTCTGAACACGGCGGCGAGATCCTTGACCAGATCTCGGAAGTCAACTCTGCCGTCAGCCGTAAAATAAAATAATATCTTATTGCCGTCAAAGGTATATTCGACCTCGATAAGCTTCATATCAAGGCCATGCTTCTCTATCTTTTCAAGACATATTGCAAATGCCTCTTTCTCTTTTTCTTTGTTCTCATTGTGCCTGCGCGTATCTTCCTCAGTCGCAAGTCGCAGAACCCCTTTGAGAGGCTTTATTACCGCAGATTCCTCAACCTCCTTAACACCCACAATAACTTCACCGTATTCGGTTCCGCGGCTTGTCTCAACAACAACATTATCTCCGCGCTTTATATCAAAATCAAGCGGATCAAAATAATACATTTTTCCTACCGGCTTGAAACGTACTCCAATAATCTTAGTCATTTATCTGTTCTTTTTCCTTTCCTTCTCTATCTTCTTCCGAAGCTTTTCGGACGGCTCAATAACAACGCCGCTGAGCCTGCCCTCTTTATCCGTATACTCTATATATAATAAATGCTTCCGGCTTATTATGCTCTTGCGCATATTATACGGACGCTTTGGGAAATCGGACGGTTTTCCGCCGTATACCATGTTTGTTATATCCTCGCATGCAAGCTCTATCTCTTTATTACGCTTTCCGATCGTTCGGTTAATTCTCAGCTTGCCGTCGGCAACCTGATATGTAAAGCGTGATGTATAGCGTGTCAGGACGAAAAATCCGAATGTCGCAAAGATGAGCACTGATATTATTCCGCCTATAAACGGATACTCTCCGTAATCGCTGAAAGACGAGGTTATAATTCCGCATGCGAAATAAAGGATCGCCGCCCATATAATTACATATATAAATTCCTTGCCGCCGGCTGTTAATTCCTCCTTCATATATACCCACCTTTCTGTTGTTCCGTTATATACTTTTGCAGCATATAGTAATTAAATTATACTCCAAATCAGGATTATTGTCAACCGTTACTTGTTAATCAATTCTGTTATGTTGTTGATTTTGATTGAAAGAGTTCCGTCCTCATTCGTGATAATTTCAATGTAGTCCGGATTTTTATAATATTCCGGCGGGAAGGACAGCTCCACTCCGGTATCTGTGGCAAGCTTTACGTTGGAGGTCATCTTCTTCGTAAGGTACTTGCTGACCTCGACCTGCTTCGGAACGCCCGCCTTCTCTATTTTCTGAACAAACTCGTCGCGCATACCGGGAAGTCCCTCAAAAACCTTCTCCGCAACCGCATCAGTATCAACGTATTCATAGTTGTTGTCCTCAATGCTCTCTGTTACATATTCCTTTATTCTCGCCTGAGTTTCTATTGTATCCGCTCCGTTTTCAAGCGCCACCTTTTTAGCGATTCTGGTTACTGTGTTTGCGCTCTCCCTCGGTGAAATCTCATATTCACACTCAAGAAGAAGATCCGCGATTATATCAGTGCTTTCGCCCTCTATTTTATAGGTCCTGCCCGCATATTTAATCGCTCCGCTTTCAGGCTCTATAAAGGCGCTCTCCGCGATTTTCTGTGAAACAGGCGGAAGTATTGCATAATGGTTTATAATATTGTTCTTTACCTTTCCTTCCTCCTGAACCACCGTATGGGTAACTCCGGTTTTATTATCGCACTTAAGAATACCTATTATATTCTTTTCGTCAATAACAAACTCAGCCACAATCATGTCGCAGGACTTCGGTTCGTCAGATGACTTCACCGCATCATATATACGCTCCGCCGCATTCTGGGAAAGCTCAACAAATGTTATTTCACCGTTTTTGTATTGCTCGATTTTCCCTCTGAAGCCGCTGGTTTCCTTAAACTCAGCCGGTCTCAGTGACGCAGATTCATATATTTTCTCTATATGCTTTGTTATAAATGTATTTATTTCCGCATTCTCAACGTCAAGCGGCTCATCAGAATATACATTTACACCTGAATTCATGTCAAGAATATGTAATATTGCCTTTTTTAATCCTACTATCATTCTGTTATTTCTCCTTCATTTATTTCTTCCTCCGGTACCGGCTCTGACTGTGTTTCGTCATTTTCTTCCGACTATGGGGTTTCTGAAATTATATACTGCCGACGAGATATTTCTTATCTGCGACTGCGCTGTACCGGGATCATCCATATCCTGTGATATTACAACAAGAATATAGGTTCCCGAGGGAGCATATACGATTGCCGCGTCCCCCTCAAGGTATTCCAGCTCTCCGGTTTTGTTTGCCGTTTCAATCCCTTCCGGCACACCAGATGGGATTTTATGCAAAATCTCCTGTCGCTTTAACAGATCAAGTATTTTCTCCGAATACTCGGAATTTATTATCGTACCGTCCAGAATACGGTGCAGATATGTCCCGCAGTCCTCTACACAGGTAAAGTTAAAATTTCTTCTGCTTCCCTGCATAAACTGACCTGTATTTGTAAAGCCCTCGTTCTGCGCAACCCTTGTAACAACAGACATTCCGTTCGTATAGCTTCCGTTGCCGAGAATCTGCGCAAGCTCCTTCCATGCGTCATTATCACTCCAGGTTATCATTCTCGTAAGCAGCTCTTCAATATGCTCACTGTCCTTCAGCGCACCGCTACATATCTCATTGTATACCGCATGGATAACATACAGCTTTATAAGGCTTGCGGAATATACCTGATGATTGTTTATCTCTATTTTCTCTCCCGTAGTATAGTCCTCAAAATACAGCGACCAGTCTCCGCTGTAGTCCGCCATCATTTCGTTCAGCTGCTGCTCAAGCAGCGAATAATCCGGCATAGGCTCCGGCTCCGGTGTTTGCGTTGCCACAGCCTCTGTATCCTCATCTCCCGTACTTGACATGTTTAACGGAAAATATATGGCCATAGATGCGCATATTGCCACAAATACCATGACAGAAAGTATCGGTTTGAGCATCTTGTTCAGTTTCTTCATCATACCTCATCCTTCAGGTTTATCTTCTGTTAATTCCTTTACAAGCTCTATCAGACGATTGTTAAGTCCGGTAAAACGTTTTGTATATGAATTGTTGTTCGTCATATTTGCAATTGTTCTGTCACTTCCGACAAGAATTACCATACTCTTTGCGCGTGTTATGGCAGTATAAAACAAATTCCGGCTCATAAGCATCGGTATATATGAGCATACCGGCATAATAACATACGAAAATTCGCTGCCTTGGCTCTTATGCACGGTTATAGCGTATGCGAGATCAAGCTCGTCAAGACTTGAAAACGGATATTCAACTGTCTTGTCCTCGTCAAAGGTTATTATCATGCTTTTATCCGAGGAATGAATACTGTCTATAATACCCATGTCGCCGTTATATATTCCCTCGCCCTTTTCTCCGTCTGAGGAGGTATACGGCATATCATAGTTGTTTCTGGTCTGCATGACCTTGTCGCCCTCGCGAAAAGTCGTCTGACCGTATTTATATTCGGCTCTCTCCGGTCTTGGCGGATTAACACAGCCCTGAAGCACCCTGTTAAGCTCAACGGTTCCCGTTATGCCCTTCTTCATAGGTGTGAGTACCTGTATGTCGGTAACAGGATTAAGCCCATAGGTCTGGGGCAGACGCTTTCTGTAAAGCTCGGTTATGGTCTGTACAGAATTATCAGGGGTACGTCTTCTCATAAAGAAGAAGTCCCTCGTATGATCCGACAGCTCCGGCAGCTCGCCTCTGTTTATCCTGTGCGCGTTCACTATTATAAGGCTCTCCTCCGATTGCCGGAAAATCCTCGTCAGCTTTATAACCGGAATTGTCTTTGAGTCTATTATATCATGCAGTACATTTCCCGGACCCACAGAGGGAAGCTGATCGCTGTCGCCTGAAAATATAATGCGTCCGCCCGGCTTTACAGCCCTTAAAAGCGCCGCCATAAGCGATGTGTCGATCATACTGACCTCATCGAGTATTATTATATCATCCGTCAGAGGATGCTCCTCATCATGGGCAAATACATGCGCGCCCCCCGACAGCTGCGCGCATAAAAGCCTGTGGATCGTCTTTGCCTCCCGCCCTGTTATCTGCGTCATTCGCTTTGCCGCGCGGCCAGTCGGAGCAGCAAGCGCAACCTTCAGATGCATATCCTCAAGAAGTGAAATTATTGTATTTATTGTTGTGGTTTTACCTGTTCCGGGACCGCCCGTAAGTACCATACAGCCACCGGACAAGGCTGTTACAACAGCGTTTTTCTGCTCCGGCGCAAGCGTTATGCCGTTATCACGTTCAAATAAGTCTATTGACTTTTCCGCCGCATCCTCGCTCATAGCGTATTTATGCTCCGCAAAGGCCATTGTCACAAGACGGCGCGCTATATACTTTTCATCATGATAATAGCTGTACAGATAGCACACATCCGTTTTATCTATAACATCAATTATTATATCGCGCTGCGCTATCAGCTCCGCTATGCTGTTTGCAACCTCCTCCTCGCTGACCTTCAGCTCATATACGGAATGCTCGATAAGCAGCGATTTCGGCATATATGTGTGTCCGTTCGTATAAGCCGCCTCACGCAGAAAATATATAATGCCGCTGCTTATTCTCATAGGGCTGTTTTTCGGCAGTCCGAGGCTGCACGCGATTGAATCCGCCGTTCTGAAGGATACTCCCTCAACTCTGTCCGCCAGAGAATAAGGGTTGTCCTTGATTTTGTTTACCGCCTCCGGTCCGAATATTTTATGGATCTTCACCGCAAGATTCGGGGAAATATTGTATTGCTGTAAAAACATGATTATGTTTTGCACGGCGCGCTGTTCATTAAAGGATTTGCAGATCGTCTGCGCCTTATCCCGGCTTATACCCTTTATCATTGCCACCTTATCCGGCGACGTTGAAAGGATATTGAACACATCCGATCCAAAGGCCGCATACAGCTTTTTTGCGGTCGCCTCGCGCACCCCCTTGATAATACCTGAGCCCAGATATTTTATAATAGCCTGCTCGCCTGACGGCATTATCGTCCGGTACAGCTCCACCTTGAACTGCTCACCGTATTCCGGATGTGTTACCCATTGCCCTGTAAGCTCCGCGTTCTCGCCCTCGGTTATGGACGGCATATAGCCCACAGCATAGAACTGCCCTTCCTCCTTTGAATCAACCTCACATATGACATAACCGTTATCGGGATTGCTGTATACAATATTTTCAATTGTCACGTTAATTATAATTCTGTCCATTTAACCACTTCTATCCCGTCACCGGAAAGTCCTGTAATTTCAGCTCCGGCTGTCTTTAGTGTCTTTATATATTCAAGCTGCTCCCGCATAATCACAGCGCCTGTTACGATCAGAGCCGTTCCCGGCGGATATGGCGTGATTACCGCCGCGCTTATCCTCCCGACAGCCTTATCAACAGCTACCGTTTCCGTTTGGGCATACCATCCGTCTGACGGATTTATCAGTTCTCTAGATATAGGAGGAGGCTGGATTTCCACACGCTTCTCTCTTGAAGTAAGCATTTTGCAGATATCTCTTAAAGCGCTGAAAAGCTGCATAAATTCATTATGAGTATTCCATGGTGTTACAATCAGCACAATATTGAGATAATCAGACATCTCAACATCTATCCCGAAGTGCTGCGAAAGCATTTCATCCACCTTAAAGCCTGTGGCTTCATACTCCGCAAAGCACAGGACAATACGCGTTATATCGTCATTGTCAAGCACCCTTATTTTTGTCGCGCGTCCAATCGCCTCTCTGAACTGTCTGCATTCGTCAATTATATTTCCGTACCTCGCCTCTGCCAGCTCCGCCCTTGCAGTGTCAGCCGAAGCTGCAATCGGATAGGACGGACTTGATGTCTGAAAGGCGCCAAGTGATCTCTTTACCCGTTCTATATCTATCGCATCACCGCATACATGGAGATATGCCGCGCCCGTCAATGCGTTAAGTGTCTTATGCGCGCTCTGGCACACCATATCAGCGCCCTGTGAAACCGCAGATTTCGGAAAATCCGGCGAGCCTATAAAATGCGCGCCGTGCGCCTCATCAACCAGAAGCGGGATCCCTGCCGCATGGCATTTTTCCGCCAGCGCCCTTATATCCTTTACTATACCGTAATAATTCGGTGATGTGACAATTACAGCCTTAACATCAGGCGTTATTTCAAAATCCTGTATATCACGCGGTATAAGGAATTCACGGTCAAGGTCAACAGGAACAAGACGCAGCTTAAAGCCGCAGACCGCGCATGTATTTATAACGCTCATATGGCAGTCCGATGCCGCAAGCACCGTATCGCCCGGCTTAAGAACCGATGAAAGCATTGTCTGTATACCAGCCGTCGAGCCGCAGGTCATAATAAAGCTTTCCCGCGTTTTATAAAGCTCTGAAAGCAGCTTATCCGCCCGCTTTACCGTATCACACTCATGGCGCAGATCAACAGTCGCGGCAAGCTCGGTAACATCGCACTGCAAAAGCCTCGGCGCAAGTCCTTTCATATTCTTATGCCCCGGCATAGCAAAGGATATTCTTCCCTTGCTGTGGTAGTCCGTAAGCCTTGTGTATATAGGTGTTTCCATCATCTGTATATACTCCTTTTCATCCATATTATATTATACAAAAAAATTTTAAAATTGTAAAGACCTGTTGAAGTATTTCTTAAAAAGTGGTACAATAAAGCTACACAATATAATACGAACGGAGATGTAAATTATGAACGTAATTGAAGCAGCAAAAGCAAGAAGAACAATAAGGAAGTTTGAGCAGAAGCCGGTGGACACAGAGGCTCTTATGCAGATGATCGACTGCGCAAGGCTTGCGCCCTACGGAGCAAATCTTCAGCCGCTGAAGTTCGCAATAATCACAGACGAGGCGGAAAGAAAAAAGCTGTTCCCGCTCATAAAGTACGCAGGCTACCTTGAATGGAATCCGAAATTTGAGCAGTGTCCGACAGCCTTTATCGCTATTCTTAACGACACGTCGCTTAAACCGACAGATAAAACCGAATGTGACAGCGGCGCGGCGGGTATGAGCATCTGCCTTGCAGCTACAGAATTAGGACTTGGCAGCGTATGGCTCGGCGCGATTGACCGCGCGGGAATAAAGGCGGCTCTGGAGCTTGACGAAAAATACGATGTAACATATCTTGTCGGGATCGGGCATGCGACCCAGGAAGGCAGCGTATATGACATGGAGGACAGTATTAAATATTATTTTGATGACAAGGAAAATGTTCATGTACCAAAACGCCGCATAGAGGAAATTATTGTGAAAAAATAATTTTGTTTTTATTGAAATTACAGCACAAATATGTTATACTTATAGTATTATAATATATTAAGAACAGGAGGCAGATTCCATGGAAGAAGAAATCAAGGAAGCTGTAGAGACAGCTGAGGAAAAGACAGAAGAGGTTATCGAAGCTGCCGAAGAAAAGGCAGCGGAAGCTGTGCAGGAGGATAACACAGCCGCAGAGGAAGCGACAATAGAGCCTGAAGCTCCGGCTGAAGCGGAAGAAGAAACAATAGGAAATATAAAAATTTCCGTTGATGTTGTTTCGACAATCGCCGGCATTGCCGCATCGGAAATTGAAGGCGTGTCATGCATGTACACCTCCTTCGCCGAGGGCGTTGCGAAGAGACTTGGCGCAAGAAGAAACGCGTCAAACGGTGTTAAGGTCGATATGGGCGCGGACAGTGTAAGCATTGACCTATATATAGTTGTTGAATACGGTGTTAAAATCCCAGAGCTTGCATGGAGCGTTCAGGAAAATGTTAAAAACAGCGTTGAAACAATGACCGGACTTCCCGTTTCAAAGGTTAATATCCATATTGAGGGTATAAGCTTTGATAAGGAAGAAGAAACATCTGATGACTCAGCAGATGAAATCACAGAATAAAGCATTGGCATCATCCACCGCGGTGATGCCAATTTTTTTTCGGAAAATCTTAAATTGCTATTGACAAATTCTAAAGATTGTGGTATCATAATTGTTGTGTTCGGGAGAGCATATGCGTTCTTAGCTCAGCTGGATAGAGTGACTGGCTACGAACCAGTAGGTCGGGGGTTCGAGTCCCTTAGGACGCGCCAATAAAAGCGGTTTATACCGCTTTTATTTTTTGTCCATTTTTAATCCAAAGCAAAAGAGAGCCGAAGCTCTCTTTAAGAAATCATTATTTATAAAGTCTTGTCTTTTCCAGTAAGCTGTAAAGCTTTGTTCCTGCCGGAAGAAGCAGAATATCATTCTTATCCATAACACGCAGAACAAGAAGCAGTCCGATATAAACCACTGCGGCAACAGCAATCGCGGCAACTGTTGCAATAAGATTATTAACATATCCCGTTCCGAGCAGCATATTAATAAGCTTGTACACCGCAGCCGCGGCAGCACCCATCATTACGCCCGAGAATATCGGCTTTACAATATACTTTTTCATCGTTACCTTTACAGGAACATATCTGATAAGTACAGAATAGTTTACAAGGAACGCCACAAGCTGGCACACTATTGACGAAATCGCAGCGCCGTAAATATTTACCGAAGGAATTCTGATAAGCGTTACATTGAGGATTATTTTACATATACATCCGCAAAGGATACTCATTGCCGGAACAAAAACCTTGCCTATTCCCTGCAAAGCTCCCACCAGAGTCTGTGTAAGAGCGCTGAATATAAGCGCTATTGCCATTATTGCGAGAAGATCAGCGCCGTCGGGCGTTGACGGATAAATTATATTGTATATCGGCTGAGCCAGAACTATAAAGCCTATAGCGCACGGAAGAATTATCAGAATTGATATCAGGAAGGAATATGAGGTCTTTGACGAAGCCTCCGCCTTATCCCCTCTTGCGAGAGCTCCCGCAATATGCGGCACAAGCACGGTTGCAAATGAAAGGTTAAGCGCAAGCGGC
Source organism: Candidatus Ornithomonoglobus sp. (assembly GCA_051877395.1). GTDB lineage: Bacteria > Bacillota > Clostridia > UBA1381 > UBA1381 > Ornithomonoglobus. The sequence continues at coordinate 4,726 of JBJEIV010000088.1, read as the reverse complement.
ATATTATACAGGGTGTCGCTCTTTGAGAGCATTCCAGACAATGCCACAGCGGCGCGGTTAAGCTGTTCTGCTGTCGGATTTATAACATTCTGCGCTGCTATAACCCCTGCGGGTATCTCGGCTCTGAAGGCAATTTCAAGTGCTCTCGTTATTGTCGCAAGGTCAACCACACGGTTAATTGATGTTATGATTGACGCCAGCGAAATCGGAATTGAAAGCATAAGTATCATCTTGACAAGCCTCCGTGTTGACGGATGAAATTCCGATTCAACCGACTTTCTTATGTTCTCATCAAGCGCTTTCTTACGTTTCATATAGAAACAGGAAAGGAATATAAAAGCCACTATTGTTGACAGTGAGCTTGCCGCGTTTGCCCACGCCGCCATGATCTCCGGCGGGGTAGTTTCAACACCCTTCATGTTATACAGCATTGCCGCCCTTGTCGCAAGCTGCATAACATACGGCATACTTCCGACAGTGAGAATAACAAGAAGTATTGTTAATCCGCATTTGAATATCTGCTCTATCATCTGCGCAAAGCTGGTTGCGCGCATATCGTTCAAGCCCTGGAAATATCCCTGTATAACCGCTGAAATACATACAAAGAATATCGACGGCGCGAGAGCGCGCATTACATACTGCGCGCCGTTCATATTGATTATATGGACAGCAAAAAAATCCGAACCCGCATAAAGTATTATTGAGCATACAAGACCTATACACATAAACAGCTTAAATGCCGTCTTAAAAATACGGTGAGCCGCTTTATAATCACCCAGCGCGGCGCGCTCGGACACCATTTTAGCAATAGCGTTCGGAATGCCGACAGACGAGATCGCAAGCAGCACGGTAAACACCTGAAAGCCCGCGTTATAAAATCCGTTTCCCGCATTTCCAAAGCCGTCTATATTGGTAATTACCATTCGGTAAACCATTCCGAGAACCTTAACCATTATCTGCGCAAATAAAACCATTGCGACATTACCCATAAAGGAATGTGATTTTTGTTCATTTATCTTATTACTCATAGCGTAATCCTTTCCGTAGTAATTCAATATACATTATACGCCTAATCGGCGTATTTTGCAATAGTAAATGTGCAAAAAAATAACCGCGGACCTTGTCCGCGGTTATGTCAATAACAATTCAATGCTCAGATTATTCTGCAACGAACGGAAGCAATGCAATAATTCTTGCGCGCTTAATAGCTGTTGTAAGCTGTCTCTGATGCTTTGCACAGTTACCGCTGATTCTTCTCGGAACGATCTTACCACGCTCTGAAACATAGCGGCGAAGCTTTGCTGTGTCCTTGTAGTCGATCTGATCAACCTTATCTACACAGAACATGCAGACCTTACGCTTAGGTCTTCTTGCTCTCTGCGGTCTGTCATTTCTTTCAGCCATTGAAATTTCCTCCTTCAATTTTTATCATGCGGATCTATCAGAACGGTAAATCGTCCTCACTGTCCGCGTCATTCGAAAACTCCAAATCAACAAACCCGTCATTCGATGAGCCTGCATTTGGGTCTGAACCATATGATGAGCCACCATATGAATTTGAACGTGACTGCGGCTCGGCATTAAAACCGCCGCCGAAGTTCTGCTGATATGCTCCGTTTGAGCCTCCGTTTGAACCCGACTCACTCTTTGAACCGACAAACTCAACATTGTCGCATATAACCTCAGTTGAATACTGACGCTTACCGTCTTTGCCGTCCCATGAGCTTGTCTGAATCGAGCCCTCAACACCGATCAGCTTTCCTTTGTTAAAATAACGGCAAACAAATTCTGCCTGCTGGCGCCATGCCACACAGGTGATAAAATCTGCCTGCTGTCCGCCTTCACGTCTGAAGCGTCTGTCTACAGCGACTGTGAATCTTGTAACCGCCGTACCCTGCGGGGTCTGACGTAACTCAGGATCCGCTGTCAGGCGGCCTACCAAAAGTACCTTATTCATACTGTCACCGCTTTCAATTACGCTTCGTCCTTACGAACGATTATAGTTCTCAGAATGTTTTCGTCAATTCTGTATCTTCTGTCGAGTTCCTTCGGGAAATCAACAGCAGCCTTGAAGTTTACGAGTACATAGTAACCCTCGCTCTTGAAATTGATCGGATAAGCAAGCTTTCTCTTGCCCCATTCTTCAACCTCTCCGATTTCGCCATTCTTTGTAATGATGTCTACAAACTTGTCCTTCTCTGCTGTTATAGCCTCAGGCTCCAATGTCGAATCGATGATAAAAATTGTTTCATAGCTGTGAATTGCTGTTTCAGCCATTTTCTGCACCTCCTTATGGACATTTGTCCCGCGATCCTCCTCGCGGGCAAGGATTGTCTTTTACAGACTTTGTTATTATAACATGACGTATACATTTTGTCAAGCACTAATTTTGATTTTTTGCTTTTTCTCTTAGGAATAAACCAAACATATGTTTGACATTTTCAAAAAAGTATGCTATACTGTATACAGGAGTGATTACTATGACAAAATTAACAGAAAAGGATTATGAAATTCTTGATTTTATATATGAGCAGCTTTCCTCTAACGGCTATCCACCTACGATACGGGAGATAGGCGCCGCTGTCGGGCTTAATTCTCCGGCAACGGTTCATGCGAGGCTTAATAAGCTTGAGGCTGCCGGACTTCTTGAAAAATCCTCAACAAAAAACCGTACTATGCGCCTTATAAACTATACGCCGCGCAATGCTGCTGAAGCAGATGATACAAAAGAGGACTATATTGACGTTCCGGTCTACGGCAAAATCACCGCCGGAGTTCCTATTACCGCAATACAGCAGCTTGAAAGGCAGTTCCCTATCCCCATATCCTATGTACATAACAAGGATATTTTTATGCTGAAGGTCAGCGGGGATTCAATGATCAATGCCGCCATTCTTGACGGTGATTATATTATAGTAGAGCGTCAGCCGGTCGCGGACAACGGCGATATTGTTGTCGCGCTCATCGATGGAACTGACGCTACGGTCAAGACCTTTTACAAGGAAAATGGTCATTATCGCCTACAGCCGGAAAACGATACTATGGAGCCTATTATTGCAAATAATGTTACGGTTCTCGGAAAAGTTGTCGGAGTTTTCAGAATGTTTTGAAAAAATATTGAAAAAAACAGAAATATCTGTCACTGAAATGTAATAATCTGTTCATTGATTTATAAATATCGGTATGTTATAATTATTTTGATCCACGAATGTGGATTTTGCGGATAACCCGCTGCAGCGCGGTTTGTTTTTTGCATACGGCTATGCAGCAAAACTGCTGAGGTCTTTACCTCGCAAATGTCAGGTAGCGCCTGATGATGACAGCTGTATTCATATAATAATTGCTGAATATCATCAAAAAAGAGTCTGATTAAGTTCAGACTCTTTTTTGATTTATAAATCCTGACTTCTTTAGTTAATTGCAGCCTTGAGAGCTTCAACCATATCTGTCTTTTCCCATGATACTCCGAGATCCTCACGTCCCATATGCCCGTAAGCCGCAAGTCTGCGGTATATTGGCTTTCTGAGATCAAGTCTATTTATAATAGCGTAAGGTCTGAGGTCGAATACCTTCTCAACCGCCGCTTCAATCTTATCTTCATCAACCTTAGCCGTCCCGAAGGTATCCACCATGATTGATACCGGCTTTGCAACACCGATTGCATATGCAAGCTGAACCTCGCACTTTGAAGCAAGTCCCGCGGCAACAATATTTTTTGCAACCCACCGCGCGGCATATGCGGCGCTCCTGTCAACCTTGGTCGGGTCCTTGCCGCTGAACGCTCCGCCGCCGTGACGCGAATAGCCGCCATAGGTATCAACAATAATCTTACGTCCCGTAAGACCGCTGTCGCCGTTAGGACCGCCGACAACAAATCTGCCTGTCGGATTAATATAAATCTTTGTATTCTCATCCATAAGTCCTGCCGGAACAGTAGGAATAATAACCTCACGCTTTATATCCTCACGGAGCTTCTCTATTGCGACCTCAGGTGAATGCTGGCTTGATACAACTACCGTATCAACTCTTACCGGCTTACCGTCATCATATTCGATTGTTACCTGCGTCTTTCCGTCGGGACGGAGATACTCAAGCACTCCCTCCTTGCGCACCTCGGTAAGCTTTTTAGCCATCTTATGCGCAAGAGAAATGGGCATCGGCATAAGCTCGGGTGTTTCATCGCACGCGTATCCGAACATCATGCCCTGATCTCCCGCTCCCGTTGAATTGCCGTCATCATCGCCGCCCTGCTCGCGGTTTTCATAGCCCGCATTAACACCCTGGGCAATATCGGGCGACTGCTCATCTATTGCCGTAACAACAGCGCAGGTAGTGCCGTCAAAGCCGTATTTTGCTCTGTCATAGCCGATCTCAAGAACAACGTTTCTTGCCACCTTCGGAAAATCTACATAACAGCTTGTTGTGATTTCTCCCATAATTGAGATTATACCTGTTGTACAGGTCGTCTCACACGCTACACGCGCCATCGGATCGCTTTTTAATATCTCATCAAGAATCGCATCCGAAATCTGATCACAGATTTTATCGGGATGTCCCTCTGTTACAGATTCAGAGGTAAAAAATCTTTTACTCATTTTCATCGTTCCTTTTGTTTTGTATAATACAGTCATTTTACTACATTATCTCATAAAAGTCAATGAAAATTTTTTTAATTTTGAGTTTCCCCAAAAAACAAAACAAAAAAGCCTACAATCTGCATAACTAT
>JBJEIV010000087.1:0-3673 GCA_051877395.1 Candidatus Ornithomonoglobus sp. | reverse complement strand
GCATATATACACAACGGACAGACCACGGCATGCATCAATGGCGAATGCAGCACATGTAACGGTTGGGAAGGTGAAAAAGAATGCGAAAAGGAAAAGGAATGCGAAAAAGAGTGTGAAAAAGAGTGCGAAAAGGAATGCGAAAAAGAATGCGAAAAAGAGTGTGAAAAGGAAAAAGAATGCGAAGGAAAAGAAGAGTGCGATGACAAAGTCTCCGAATAAGTCATAGCTCCGCGGGCATCCGCCTGCGGAGTTTTTCTTTTGCTCTCTTATCACCGTCTGCGCCGGATATGAATATTATAATTATAGAAAACTCCGTGAGAAAGGAGATATTTATAAATGCTGACTTTTATTATAATTGCGGCAATCGTTGTTTTGCTGGCAGTATCGGGTACGGTATTTTTTATACATAAAAAATACTTTGGTCTGGATTCGGATAAGGAGCATATTCGGCAGCATACAGAGTTTAAATCAGACATAGTCTCAGAAAAGGCTTTGCCTCTAACGCATGAGGCGGTTGAACTCCCTGCACGGCAGATAAATAAAGCTGCCGGCAATGAGCCGCCAAAACCCCTGCACGTACCCGAACCCCCGCGTCCACCCGAACCGTGCTCAAGCGTCGCAGATATGTGCAGACAATGCCGCATACGCCACTACGAGCAGATGCTGAAAGAATACTCCCTCCACAGAAGGGAGGATGATTAAAAATGTCTGCGGTTGAAAAAAGACTGCGCTCTGTATATAACACCGCGGAGGTGATATCCTTCGATGAAAACGACAAATTTATTATAATGAGCGACTGCCACAGGGGGCAGGGCAACACAGGCGATAATTTTCTTCCAAATCAGGCTCTGTATTTTGCCGCGCTTGAGTATTATTATAAAAACGGCTTCACCTATATTGAGCTGGGCGACGGTGACGAGCTGTGGGAAAACCGTAAAATACAGCCGATTATTTCGGCGCACAGTGATATTTTCCGCGTAATGTCAAAATTCTATGATAATAAGCGGCTGTATATGCTCTACGGGAACCATGACATTGTAAAACGCCGTAGGCGGCTTGCCGACAGGGAATTTAAAAGCTTTTACTGCGACAGCGGTGAATGTAAGCTGTTTCCTGGAATAGAGATGCCGGAGGGGCTTATTCTTGAGGAGACGCAGTCAAAGAATAAAATTCTGCTCGTTCACGGGCATCAGGGAAATTTTATTAATGACACAATATGGCCAGTCGCAAGGTTTCTGGTTCGTTATTTCTGGAAGCCGCTTGAGCTTATCGGCTTTACCGCCCCCACAGGCGCGGCGCGCACTCACCACAAACAAGAAGAGATAGAAAAAAAGCTTGCCGCCTATGCCGACTCGCAGCATCTCATGCTTATCGCGGGTCACACCCACCGTCCCGCATACCCCAAGCCCGGAAAAGGACTTTATTTCAACGACGGAAGCTGCATTCATCCCGGAAGCATAACCGGAATTGAAATAGTAAACAGACAGATCTCGCTTGTTAAATGGTTTGTTTCCGCTCATGAGGATCAGAGCCTGTATGTAAACCGCAGCGTCCTGAATGGTCCTGATTATATTGAAGATTTTTTCTATATAGCTTGCATTAAGTACTCTGTATTTTAATCGTACTTAATGCAAGCGATTAAGACCTCTTTTGACTAAGTTTTCTTCATTGCATTGACTATAGAAAACTTAGTCAAAAGCATATATATAGATTCTGAAGATTTCCTCAGTCATATTTGTTGTTTAACTGTGATATTCTGTCGGCCACATTCCTGTTTCCTTTTTAAAGGTCTTTGAAAAGTAATACGCCTCCTTAAAGCCTACCGCCTCCGCAACCGCTTTGATTTTCATATCGGGATTCTTCTCTATAAGCTTTTTCGCAAGCTCTATACGGTATCTTGTCATATATTCATTCGGCGAAACACCCTTCTGACGCTTGAAGATTCTCGCAATATAGCTCGGCACAAAGCCGAACTCCTTTGACAATACGTCATTTGTCACGCTCTTGTTGTAATTCTTTATAAGATATTCCTCAACGCTGTCGGCAAGCCGAACATACCTGTCCTTATTCTTTGTATCGCGCTTTAGCGACATAAGTATCGAGGTTATATCATCAATCAGACTGCCGAAGGATACAAAGCCCGCCAGAGCGTTTATGAACTCATGCTTGACGCTTGTGTTCTTGCGCTGCTGATTTTCGGGATAATTAAGCACATATGTGTCAAGAATTATATTGAGAAGTCCGTTATATTCCTCCTGCGTGCAGTCAGCGTTTCTCATAGTGTCAAACACCTTTTTAAGCTGCGCTCTTACCTTCGCATTATCACCGTTTTTTATTGAGGTAATTATCGCGTCAATATCGCTCTTGCTGTACGGCTGTTCAATATTCTCAAAGGCATCCGTTATATCGTTACAGCATATAAGCTGCGGCTTTCCTGGAATAAGCCTTTTTATAAGCTGCTCCCGCAGAACAGGAAAGCTCTTTCCCGTATTCTTCATCTGAACGCCCTTTTTATATACAATTGTAACAGGCAGGTCGCATATTGTCATGCTGTCATAAAATCTCGCTATTATTTCCTCCTGTCTTAAAGCCGTTTCGCTCTCAATCACCAGAAATCGCTCCGACGGAAGATTATTGTTAAAGGAAATATACCCCTCCTGCGGCTTTAAATTTCTCGACATGAAATCTTCTATTTTTTCATCCGTCCAGAAGTTTTCGCCCGGCATCATAACCTCAGAGCCGTAAAGCAGATATGAACCGGCGCAGGCAAGCACTATCGCCGTGTTCTGCTCACCGTCCAATCTTGTCTCCTCTGCCCTTTTCTTCCCCTGCTCCGCTTTTATTCTTTTGGTAAGCTCATATACCTTTTCCTTTGAAACAGGCTTTAAAAGGTAATCGAACACCTTATATTCAAGCGCTTTCCTCGCATATTCAAAATCCGAATAGCCGCTCAGTATTATAATCATAGTATTCGGCTTGTTTTCGCTTATCCAGCCCGCAAGCTCAATTCCACTCATAACAGGCATTTTTATATCGGTGATTACTATATCAAAATCTTCCTTTAAAAGCGTTTCAACAGCCATTCTGCCGTTTATACAGCACTTTTCCACCTCAAAATCCGCATCAGTTTTTTCCAAAGCCGCTTTTACCGTTCTTGCAATAGGCGGCTCATCCTCAACAATCATTACCTTAAACATCCGCTGCCTTACCTTCTTTCATAAAGCACATACCTTACAATCAGGCGTTTCCGCCCGATATTATACTTATAATCATTCCGTTATCGTTTCTTATGTCATAGCTTATATTGCTGTTATGTGTCATTTTAAGTCTTACAATGGTATTTACAATACCAAGACCGCCCATATCTCCCACTCTCATATCCGAGAGAGTTTCCTCTACCTTTTTATTGATCTCCGCTATACGCTCATCTGTTATTCCCGAGCCGTTATCACGGATCACAAGCTCCCAGAGGTCACGGCTGCCGCGCGTTGTGATTTTTATATTCCACGGCGGCTCCTTCTCCTTAAAGCCGTGTATGAAGCAGTTTTCAGCAAGCGGCTGTATAAACAGCTTGGGGACCGGAATGTTAAAAAGCCCCTCATCCACCTCAACGCTGTACTCAAACAAATCCTCATAGCGTGATTTCATAAGTGAAAGATAATTCCTTGTATGC
>JBJEIV010000086.1:0-3680 GCA_051877395.1 Candidatus Ornithomonoglobus sp. | reverse complement strand
CTCATGCGTGAGGATTGAACCACCTACGATCGGAAGATCGGCATTTGATCCGATTATGTAATGGTTAAAGCGCGTAATGAAATCAAGCAGCTTTGCAAACGCGCTCTTGTCAATGACCATAGGCACATGCTCGCTGTTAAACACGATACAATGCTCGTTATAATATACATACGGCGAGTACTGGAAGCCCCACTTGCTTCCACATATATCTATGGGGATAATTCTGTGGTTCTGGCGCGCCGGATGATTTACTCTGCCGCCGTAGCCCTCATTTTCAACACAGAGCTGACACTTCGGATATGACGACTGCTTCTGCAGCTTTGCCGCCGCAATGGCCTTCGGGTCTTTTTCCGGCTTTGAACGGTTGATTGTGATTTCAATTTCACCATACTCTGAATCAACTGTCCACTTAACGTCCTTCTTTATTCTTCCGCGTCTTATGTAGTTTGTATCGCATGAAAGCTTATAGAAATAATCCGTTGCCGCCTTCGAAGAATTTGCATATAGACTGTTGAACTTCTTTATAACCGTTGACGGATAAGGCGTAAGTGTGTCCATAATCTCCGTGTCAAATATATCTCTGTAGACAACACTGTCATTCTCAAGCATACCCTTTGAAACGGCATAATCCGTAATATTTTTAAGGATATCATCAAGCTCCTCTATCGCATTGCACCCGGCTTCTGTTTCCTCATAAGCATCAAGACCAAGCTTAGTGAGCAGTCTGTTGCGGACATAGATGCTGTCGCTCTCATCTATAAGTCCAGTAAGAATGCCATAGGAAACAAGTCTGTCTATTTCTTCGTAAATCATTTTATCCTCCACCTTTCATAAAATATCTATATGTATTCATTTTAGCACATTTTTCTAAGCTTTTCAATAGTAAATAAAATATTTTTGATAAATATTTGTCAACTGTCTGATAAAAAATAGGAGAGACTATCCGTTATCCCAACGAAACGGTATCTCTCCTTTTACAAATTATTTAATGTTTTTAAGAAGCTTATCTATATGTGAGCCATGCTCAATTGAATTATCCAGCTCAAAGATAAACTCCGGTGTATATCTGAGGTCAACGCGCTTTCCTATCTGACGGCGTATGAAGCCGGCCGCGGAGTTAAGTCCCTCCATTGCCTTCTTCTTTGTGTTCTCGTCACCCATAACCGAAATATATGCCTTGGCATATCTTAAGTCGTTGGTTACATGAACCGCAACAACGCTTGTCATAAGCGGGATGCGGGAATCCTTAAGCTCGCGGATAACCGCCGCAAGCTCACGCATTACCTCTCCGTTTATTTTATCAATTCTTGCCATCTACAATCTCCTATACCGTCGGAAAAATGCTCTAAGCAGGTCGCGCGGCTAAGTAAGCGCGGTGTACTTTGTGTACATAATCGAGCTTAGCCGCGCGAGATGCAACGAGAATTTTTTCAACGCTCTATTTCCTGCATTTCAAAGCATTCTATAGTATCGCCTTCCTTGATATCGTTGAAGTTCTCGATACCGAGACCACACTCGAACTTTTCGGTAACCTCCTTAGCGTCATCCTTAAATCTCTTAAGTGATGAAACCTTACCCTCATGAATGATTATACCGTCACGTACAACTCTTACGGACGCGCTTCTTGTGATCTTACCCTGTGTTACATAGGCACCGGCTATAAGACCGACATTCGGGACACGGAAGGTCTGGCGAACCTCTGCATAACCGAGAACAACCTCCTTGAACTCAGGATCAAGCATACCCTTCATAGCAGCTTCGATTTCCTCAATTGCCTGGTAGATAACTCTATAAAGTCTTATATCAACATCTATCTGAGCGCTCATCGCAACAGCGCCGGCATCCGGTCTTACATTAAAGCCTACGATAATAGCATTTGACGCGTTCGCAAGCATTACGTCCGACTCATTTACAGCGCCGACTCCGCCGTGGATAACCTTAACCCTTACTTCGTCGTTTGAAAGCTTTTCAAGACTCTGCTTAACAGCCTCAACCGAACCCTGAACGTCTGCCTTGACAATAATCGGAAGCTCCTTCATGTTGCCCTCGTCGATCTGACTGAACAGGTTATCAAGTGATACCTTAACAACTGAATTGAACTGCTTCTCCTGAGCCTCCTGCTTTCTCTGCTCTGCAACGTCACGGGCAAGCTTTTCATCCTTAACAACGAATATCTCATCGCCGCCTGTCGGAGCCTCGTTAAGACCCTGGATCTCAACCGGTGTTGACGGGCCGGCTTCCTTAACACGTCTTCCCTTGTCGTTTGTCATAGCTCTTACATGACCGACTGAGGTTCCGGCAATAATAATGTCACCCTGTCTTAATGTACCGTTCTGTACAAGAACTGTGGCAACAGGTCCCTTACCCTTATCTACGCGGGCCTCAATTACGGTACCCTTTGCAAGCCTGTTCGGATTAGCCTTGAGCTCCTTCATGTCTGCTACAAGAAGTACCATCTCAAGAAGACCGTCTATATTCTGCTTATACTTAGCGCTTATTTCAACACAAATCGTATCGCCGCCCCATTCCTCGGGAACAAGACTGTATTCCATAAGGTTCTGCTTAACGCGCTCTACGTTGGCATTTTCCTTATCAACCTTGTTGATCGCTACGATTATATCTACGTTCGCCGCTTTCGCATGGTTAATTGCCTCAACAGTCTGCGGCATGATACCGTCGTCTGCGGCAACCACGAGGATTGCGACGTCCGTTACCTGCGCGCCGCGGGCGCGCATTGTTGTAAATGCCTCATGACCCGGCGTATCAAGGAAGGTGATCACTCTGTCATTGAGTGTAACACTGTATGCGCCGATATGCTGTGTGATACCGCCTGCCTCTGTTGATGTTACGCTTGTGTGACGGATCGCATCAAGGAGTGATGTCTTACCGTGGTCAACGTGACCCATAACAACTACTACCGGCGGACGCTCTACAAGGTTTTCTTCCTTATCCTCTTCATCAATATCCATAAAGAGACGGTCTTCCTTGGAGAGAACAATTTCCGGCTTGACAGTTATGCCGAACTCTCCCGCAATAAGCTCCGCGGTATCATAGTCTATTGACTGGTTTACCGTTGCGATTACGCCCAGAAGCATGAGCTTCTTTACGACCTCCGCAACGCCCTTGCCCATTCTCTGAGCAAAATCGCCTACTGTGATTACCTCAGGTACTTCAATTTCCGTAATTACCTTTGGCTTAGGCTTATTCATCTTCTTATTATCACGCTTGTTATCGCGCTTATCCTTGAAGTTAGGCTTCTGACCTTTCTTGTCACCCTTGCGGTCGTTCTTCTTATTCTTTCCCTTTTCACGTCTTCCCATACCTTCATCATCGTATTTTGAAAGACGCTCACTCTTTTCAAGCTTATCAAGATCGACATTGGATGTTCTTGTATCTACTGTACGGCTCTTCTTTTCACTCTTTATAATATATTCTTCCGAGGAATCGCTGCGGTCAACATTTGAAAGATCAACTCTTACACCCGCCTGCTTCTTAGCCTGATTATGGTGCTTCTTCTGCTTTTCCTTCTTTGCCTTTTCTTCTGCCTTTTTCTTAGCCCTTGCCTCGGCCTCAGCAGCCTCACGGGCAGCCTTCTTTGCCTCTGCCTTTGCTTTTTCGGCAGCCTTGCGCGCCTCTTCCTCTGCCTTTGCCTTTTCGGCAGCCTTGCGCGCCTCTTCCTC
>JBJEIV010000085.1:0-3690 GCA_051877395.1 Candidatus Ornithomonoglobus sp. | reverse complement strand
AGCTGCCATTGTTGACCAGATGAGTACCGTTACTATTGCATATATGTAATTTTTCCTCATTTAAATCTCTCCTACATTTTACTTATACAAATTCCGATTTGTATATCATTTTCAAAAAAAATACGGGAGTACGGACGCACTCCCGTATTTGCGCTCAATCAAGGTGAAATGCCTGCTCAAGCGGCACCTCAACAGGGCTGTTGTCTGGGTTTGTCTCCATGATCGGAGCCATGTAATCCCACCACTTTCTGTTGATTTCCGTGTCCGCAGCCTTTGCCCACTTCTCCTCGTCCTCAATTTCAAGATATGCAAAGAGCGTTTTTGTCTCTCTGTTTACGAAGATCGAGTAATTGCGGCAGCCGTATTCGTGGATCATTTCCTTCATTTCCGGCCATAGCTCATCATGGCGTCTGATGTACTCGTCTATGTACTCCGGATATACGTTCATTGTCAAAGCTTTTCTTACCATTGGTATTTCCTCCTGTTTTTAATTTTATTATATATATTATACAATATCGGCTGTTTAAAGTCAATATTTTTAACTGATTTCCTCAAAATATCTCGTGCTTACCACTGTTGTAAATTCATTGATGCCCTTATGCACTCTGTATCTTATTGTCGGTATAACGGTCTTGTTATAAAGCACATTTGTATTTACCGCCGCGCCTACAATAATACCTGTTCCGTTTTCTGATTTTACCGAGCAGCCCGCCGACATACTGTCCGCGGACGCAATATTCCCCCTCGCCTCCGTAAGGCAGTGGTCTTTGTCACTGTTGGCAACCGCAAAGCCGCCGTCATATGCAATACAGTCAAAATCCGATTCTATCCTGTGCTTTCGTATATGACCGTCCTCCTCGGGAATAACCTCCGTTCTGACCCTTATCCCCTTTATCGGAGACCAGTTAATTACGATATGCTCCTCTGTAAGCTCAAAGCTGTAATTAAACCGTCTTTCACAGAACACGCCGCCTATATCAAATACAAGCATATTATCGCCGCACGCCTCGCTTATTGATAAATCGCTGTACTTCACATTGAAGCCGAATTTAGTTGAATATGCAAATTTCAGATACTTTGACGTAAGCTGTCCGCAGCATAAATTATCATGTGTTCCCGCCGGATATGCGATTACTTCTCCGTCAGTGCGCGTCATGAGCATATCAGCCTCGCGGATAAGCGCGGTTTTTGCAAGCTCCGGCATCGGCTCCGCTTCTGCGCTCCAGAATGGCGCGTCATCAGCCAGAGCGAGCATCGCAAAGAATTTAAGTCCCCAGTTCGGTGAACCCGGCGAATTATAATGCTCCGCCATTATAAGATTTGGGTAGCGGTAGCCGACGGTAAGCGCTCCGCCGTTATCAAGCATAGGCGCGCCCATCCAGTATTCAATATGTCTTGAAATTATTCCCTTCATCACTCCGTCAGAAAACGGCTTTACTCCCGCCATAACGCACGCGCTCCAGAACGCGCCCTGCGCAAACCGATAGGTCAGCGAGCGTCCGTAAGGAAGCGCCGCTCCGTTATCGGCAAACCAATAGATAAATGACCTTGCGAACAGTTCGGCTCTTTCTCTGAATTTTTTTGAATACTCGTCCTCCTCAAAGCAGGAATAAATAAGTCCGTAAAAATGAATTGCCATAGGAACATAATAATCCTTCTGGTGCTGAGGTCCGTCCATATACCAGCCGTTACCGATATAAAAATCATCAAAGCGCGCCAAATCCTCAGCAAGCCTTTCCTGTGAGTACTCCTCACCGACTGATTTCAGCGCGATATTCACAAGCACTCGGAAAAAACGCCAATTACTGTCGCACACCTCATGGGTGTTGATCTGCCGCAGCCAGTTCTTGAAATTATTTTTCTGTCCCTGTGTTAGCGGCTCCCATACAACGTCCGGCGTTAAAAGAATCGCATATGCAAGCGCCGCCATTTCGACATAGCGCTGGTCGCAGTCCCCTGTCTCGCCCCAGTATTTATCGGATGCGGGATCAGTGCCGTTTATTATACCCACGCGGTATATCTCCTTCATTTCCTCATCGCCATATCCGCCGCGCCACAGCGGCGCAAGCCCCCAGAGCGGTCTTGCGAAGGTTTCCGCGGTTGTTGAAATATCATCATACCATGCCGCGGTGCTGCCGAAGGAGGGCGCTCCCACGCTCTTTTTCAGCTCATCACGCAGCGGCTCAATTATCGCGTTTAATACATTTATAAAATCCTGTTTTGAATTTATATCCATAATATTTCTCCTTGCCGATATTATCATATATATTATACAACTGTTTACGGAGAAAATCAATCAAAAAAACAGTCCTGTTTTACTTGCGTTTCCGGCTTAATTGTTGTATAATATACAAAACACAATACGGAGAACGTCTATGAAACAGAACTATCAGATAATTTTAAATAAAACACTTGAAAATATAATAAAGAACGGTCTGAAGCCGTCGCTCCTGCTGCACGCCTGCTGCGCGCCCTGCTCAAGCTATGTTCTGGAATACCTTAATGAATATTTTGATATTACGGTATTTTTCTATAATCCGAATATAACGGAAAAAACGGAGTATGACAAGCGCGCGGAGGAAATAAAAAGACTTATCGCCAGTCTGCCGCATAAGAATGAGATAAAAATATTATACGGCAAATATGATCCCGAAAGCTTTCTTGCGATGGCAAAGGGCATGGAAACGCTGCCCGAGGGCGGCGAGCGCTGCTTTAAATGCTATCGTCTGCGGCTTGAGGAAGCGGCAAGAGCGGCAAAGAACGGCGGCTTTGACTATTTCACCACCACACTTTCAATAAGCCCCCATAAGAACGCGCAGAAGCTTAACGAGATCGGCGCGGAATTATCCGCAGAATATGATGTGCCGTATCTGTTTTCGGATTTCAAAAAGAAAAACGGCTATAAACGCTCCTGTGAGCTTTCAGCCGTTTACGGTTTATATCGTCAGAGCTATTGCGGCTGCGCTTTTTCCAAGGCTGCGGCAATGGCGGACGGGCGTCTTTAACAGGACAGTTATTTTTTAGGGGCAACACTGTGCGCGCAGCCGTGGCATTTGCTGCAATCTCCGCCGCAGATATGCCTTCCCGCCTTTTTGTCCTTTATAAGCTTAAAAGCTATAGCGCCGACTGTAGCTGTCAATATCAATAAAACAACTAATGTTCCTAAATTCATATCAATTCACCTCCCATATATATTAGCACAGACTAACCAAAATGTCAATAGGATAACTCGAAAATTTTCCTGATTTCTATTGATTTGCTTTCACGAATATGTTAAAATGACATCAGTAAGTAACGGAAAGGATCGTGATACATATGATACAGGACGAGCTGACAAGGCTTCAGGAGCAGGCAAAAAAGGACGAAAAACTCAAAGCAGAGCTTAAAGTGACACGCGGGTCAAAGGATTACTACAAGGATTTCTGCGACGTTGCGAAAAAGTACGGCTATGATATTCCATTAGGTGAGCTTGCCGATCTCGGCGATGAATTCTGCGACACTATGATGCGCAGTCAGAACGGCGGCGGCGAGCATACATTTGATGTCTGGTCGGATTTCTTAGGAATGTTCTTTGACGCTATCGGATAAAAAAAACTGCAATAAAAATGACGGTTCAAATTGAGCCGTCATTTTTTTGGGGTCTGTGGAAAAAGTTGTGTAAGCAATATCTGACAACACTCGACAAGGCGA
>JBJEIV010000084.1:0-3697 GCA_051877395.1 Candidatus Ornithomonoglobus sp. | reverse complement strand
CACGGAATAACGCTCAAAAACGGAAAGTTCGGTATGGGCGGCGATAATATAATCGTGCGCTTCATAAGCTCCCGTCCGGGTGAAAAAGGAGAAGGCTCGGGAGACTATGACGCGTGGGGCGGAAGCGCCGGCTCAAACTCGATTATCGACCACTGCTCAATCGGCTGGGCGAATGACGAGCAGTTCGGCTTGTATTCGCAGAATATGAACCAGACGGTTCAGTATACAATCATAGGTCCGTCAAACTGCGTATCCTACCATTCAAAGGGCGCGCACGGCTTCGGCGCGATGTTCGGCAGGGGTCAGAACTCATGGCATCACAATCTGCTCTGTCACAGTCTGTCGCGTAATTTCCGCGGTAAGGTTGTCGGAACGAACACAATGGATTTTGTAAACAATGTAATTTATGACTGGGGTTACCAGACAGCTTACGGAACTCACGGCAGAATAAATTATGTAAACAATTATCTCAAGGCGGGTCCGTCAACAAAGGGCGGATACAGATTTATAAATATTTCAAGCGGAACCGCGCCGGAGAACTACAGGTTCTTCCTTTCCGGCAACCGTCTTGTAAATAAGGACGGTACAGACTATAATTCTGCGATAAATACCAATCAGTGGCTGGCATTCAATTTCGGATCGGCGGGTTATACCGAGGCTGATTACCGCGTAGACGCTGTTATGCCGGTTGCGGCTGCAAACGGCGATGACGTGTCCGTGGCATATAACGCAGAAAGCGCGGAGGATGCGTTCGAGCATGTAACAAGCTACGCGGGCGCGGCAATAAACGCATCGTCAAGAACGAAAATAGACGATCAGGTGCTTAACGAAGCGAAAACAGGCACAGGCTCTCTTACAGGCGGACGCGTTTTTTCAACAGTAGACGATGATGCGGTGTTAAGCGCTATTGATACCTACGGAATACAGTATTGTGATTACAGTACATATTATCCGTCGTCAACCTCAAAAACAATTACCGACACAGACAATGACGGTATGGACGACAACTGGGAGTTGGAGCGCGGACTGGATATAACTAAAAATGATTCGGCAGGCGACTACTTAGGTCAGGGCTATACAAATATTGAATATTATATAAACGACCTGACAGTTGACGCTTTCCCTGAGGGAGTTGTTGAACCCTCAAAAACCACGGCGGATCTGGGACCAGATTATGAGGACGTAAAGGCGGATGCCGATGCGATCAAGCTCAGTCCTTCAATCATTTCAAAGCCCGGTGACTTAACTCTTCCTACAGCAGGCAGCAGCGGTTCGTCAATCACATGGGCAAGCTCCTCGTCGGCGGTTGTTATAAAGAATAATGTGATAACAGCCGTAAAGCGTCCGGAAACGGAGGATCTGACGGTGACGCTTGTCGCAACGGTCACAAAGGGCGAATACGCTTTGAAAAAAAGCATAAATATAAAGGTTAAGGCAACGAGCGCTGTATGGATTCCGACAGCGGGTGACGTCGGAAAAGCGGCGGGCACGGAGCTTATGACGGGTCTTTTCAACGTATCTGAGCTTACAGGAGGCTCAGCCGGCGTTGTAATTAACAACGAAGCATACACATATTATGTAAGCGGCGCCGATAACGGCACATGGACGGACGGCGCGGCGATAGGAACCGCATTTAAATACACCGCAGCCGAAGACGGCTTCCTGAGCGCATATGTCACAAGCCTTAACAACAGCAGCAGCGGTGATCCAAGGTACTGTTTTATAACTGAGGAGGGCGCTGCAAAGCGTGAGGATTGTGCAGGAAGCGCTTCAAGCGCGGACGGGTCAGAGCAGATTGCGGTTGCGCCGGTCGAAGCGGGACACACCTATTATATTTTTGTTGCCGGCTCAAAGGGACGCTTTGCAAAGATAGCGTTCGGCGCGGCGGCTCCGAATATAATGTGGAAGGCGTCGGAATCCACCGAAGCCGACGGCGCGCTTGCGCGCGGACTTACCGCGGCGGAGGCTATGACATATACCGAAAAGAATACTATAGAAATCGACGGAGCTGAGTTTACCGGCTGTATCACGGGAGCAACCAATCCTACCGGAACGGTCAAGGGCGAAATGGGCGCGGCTCTGCATTATGAGGCGTACGCTCCGGGACTGCTTACCGTATATTACAAGATCGGCTCGGGAAAGACCTTTAAGCTCACAGATGCGGACGGTAATATTCTGGAGCAGTATACGAACGAGCCGGTTTATGACGAGAGCGGTAATAACATAGGAGTTTCGGAATATACGTCAACCACCGCGGAGATAAACGAGGGAACGACATACTACGCGTATGTTGACGGCTCAAAAGCGGAATTTTACGGCGTATCGTTTGAGCAGACAGGCGCAGCGGCGAGCGCGGAGCAAACACCGCCGCCCGTCTCGGACGCAACGCCGACGCCGAAGCCTACGGCATCGCCGACACCAAAGCCGACAGAGGTGCCGACCACGGCTCCGGTTTACTGGAAGGCGTCAAAGTCCGTTACAACATCAGATATTCTTATGACCGGACTTACAGCGGGTGAAGCGATGAGCTACTCTGAGGATGCAAAGGAAATTGACGGCGTGAGCTTTACGGGCTATGTTGTCGGCGTAACGAATCCCAGCTATGCCGAAGGGATATTAAGCGGCGCCGGACTGACATTTACAGCTCCCGCAAACGGCACCTTCACCGCGTATATGGAGGTAAACGCGGACAAGACATTTAAGATAACTGACAGTGACAATAAGGATATAGTAACATATATACCTACAGAAAAAGGACAGTATTCGATTTCCGCTGAGGTGACGGCAGGGCAGACCTATTACGCATATGTAGGCGGCTCAAGACCGAGAATATACGGCGCAAAATTTGTAAAATCCGCTGAGGCGGCAACAGAAGCGCCTACAACAAAGCCGACAGAACAGCCGCCGGAGGAAACGGCAAACCCGATAGAAATTGCCGGTACGCTTTCGGACGGTACAGTGACCGTTACGGCATACGGAAGCGTAGGCGATGATGTATATGCCGCTCAGTATCACGCAGACGGCAGGCTTATCAGAGTTGTCAAAGAAATCCCGGGCACGTTTGATATTGAGATACAGGAGGATACGGCGCGGCTTGCGGTATTTGTATGGAACGGAAATGAACCGCAGTGTAAAATGACGGAATTGAGATAAACTTAAAAAGAGGGCTTTTTACAGAGCGCTCTTTTTTCGCTTCACAAAGAATACAGATTTTTATAAATTTTGTAAAAGAATATTGAATTAATTTGAAAAGTATGTTAAAATAAGATAAATAATTAAAAATAAATTGGCTACTTGATATAATATTTTAAGGAGAAAGCTGATGAGAAAGAGATTATTGAGCTTTTTTATGGCGGTGGCTTTATCAACAGCATACGGAATGCCTTTTAATGCGGCGGCGGGTACGTCAGACACGGCTAATACGGTTTTATCACAGGCAGACGCTTTGATAGCAGCTTTCCCGGGGGCGGATGGTGCAGGTAAATTTTCAACAGGAGGCCGTGGATACGAGGTTTATCACGTGACCAGCCTTGCTGACAGCGGAAGCGGAACACTACGGTCAGCTGTATCAAAATCGGGTAGAATAGTGGTATTTGATGTCGGCGGAACAATAGAGCTTACCAGCGGAGATATCTATTGCAACAGTAATATTACGATCGCGGGACAGACGGCGCCGGGGGGACATGGTATAACTATA
>JBJEIV010000083.1:0-3704 GCA_051877395.1 Candidatus Ornithomonoglobus sp. | reverse complement strand
TATCTCTGTATACGGTACATCGTACATGGTATCACGGAAGCTGCGTTCCTCGTATTCAGCCTTATCAATCGCCGCCTGTTCCTCAATAAGCTGCTTCACATCATCGGGCAAATCCTCATAATATTTGACCTCACCGCTGTCGCTTATATGCGCTACAGTCTTGTAATCGTGATTTTCTTCCTCAAGCCTGTTCCATACCGTTGTGCCGTTGCCAAGTTTGCCGAAACCTAATTCATATTTCTTCGATGCAAGCTGCTCTTTTCGGTCGGTATCTCTAAAATTAACGATATACCCGTTTTTCCCAAGCAGCTCCGTGTATCGTTCAACCGCAAATGCCGGAATACCTGTCATAGCAACATACTCGCCGTCAATCTGCTTGCGCGTCAGTGTTGTTTCCAAAACCTTCGCCGCTTCAATCGCTTCCTCACCATACATCTCATAAAAGTCACCAACCTTATGAAAATCTATGACCTTTAATTCGTTAAGCTCCTCCGCAAACTTATATCCGCAGTTTCGGGAAAGTACATCAGTTGCAGAGCCGCCTATTTTGTTCATACATTCGCTTAATTTACGGCGTGTTTCATTATCTCTGATTGCTTCACCGATTACGATTTCAGTCTTGCCGAGCAAATGCTCAACTCCATATTCTTTGAAAAATCCCTTTTCGTAATTTTCCATAATATCGGTGAAATACTGAATACGCTTAGGAAGTGTTTCTCGTTTTTCGACCGCAGATAAACTGTCCATATCATGAAGATACATATATTTCTCATTCTTTATACGCTGCTGCTCCTGCTCGGATTGATACCTCGGAATATCTTCGTTAATTTCTCTTTCCGTGAGATATTTGCCCGTCTTTATAAGACCGTCAATACGTTTTTCAACCTTGTTCCACGGGAGAGTTACCTTTGCAAACGGTGAGAATATATCACGGCGGCTGAATGTTATGCCTTTTGCATCATGCCATTCATTAAAAATCCCACCGCCGTATCCTCCTGTGCCATATTCATTCTTTAAAAAATCAATACGAGATTTTGTGTCTGTATTCTCTTTAAAATACAGATAAATTCTGATTTTGCCGCGTTCATAGCTGCTGCCGCGGATAAAGAGTTTATCAATCTCATCTTCCGTAACAAATGTAGGAGTAGTCTGCGTTGTCTTGTCCGATACAAATGTCTTATGTTCAAGTCTTAAATCCTGCAATAAAGGCAGTACCTTATCGGGCGAATACCACCTAAACCGCATAATATTTTCATCATCTACATACAAAACATTCAATGCATCCGCTGCGGCTATTGCTGCCATCACATTTTCAGGCTGCTTGAATAATTCGGTTAAATTATCAACAGTATCGGGATATGAACCCTTGAACCATTCCGTATTGAAATACTCCCTCAGTTCCGGATACTCATCACGGTTGCAGTCACGATACATCTCATAAAAACTCGTTGCCGCTGTTTTGCGTTCAAATTCATTTAGCCCGTCCAGTGTTTCCTGCGGCGCAAACCTGCCGGTCTCCAAAAGCTCGCCTATTCGTTTATCAACCCTATCCCATGTGATAAGCTCACCGCGTCCGATTGCTCTGTCACCGTATGCAATACGCATACCGTCCTCATCCCACCAGACAGACACCTTTGAATTATCAAACTGAAAGCCTTTACCACCCGTGCCGTATTCTTTCTTGAGAAAAGCAATGTTATCCTCTGCGGATTTATTCTTGCTATACTGTACACATATTTTCTGAACACTGTCACGGTCATTACCTCCGGTTGTCAAAACCTCGTCAATAATCTGCTGAGATATAGCAAAAGCAGAGCGACTTGATTGCTCTGCTTCTGTTATTATTCTTTTTTGCTCTTCTTCACTTGGGAGTGATATATCAAACAGACTTAACTGTACACCAGTTCGCTCAGCACGGTCTCCTCGGCTGAATGGAGAAAGTTGTTCATTAAGCCCGTCCATCTCAACGGATCCTTCGACTTCATTATCTCCGTCACGCCCTCTGTTTTTGCCATCTGCTCCACGGCTTTCTGTACCTGCTCTGTCGCCGTCTTGTCTATCTCCTCCAGATGCTCCAGAAGCTCTCCCTTCATCAGAAGTGTTGTGTACAGGCTCCGGCGGTGTTCCTTGAGATATGTTCTGCGCATCATCCCGTATTTGCCTATCCTGTGCTCCTCTGTCGGTACTGTCAGTTCGGGTATCTGATAATCTCCGCTCGTCTTGTATGCCATTTCTGCCATTTGCCTCATTCCTTTCTATATTTACGTTGTCAATATTCTTTTCACTTCTATTATATACATTATTCTGCTGCTGTGCAAATTTTTCTCGTTTTTGCTCCGCACGGATTGTTTCTGAAATACTCCGCAGTGCAGTTTCCGAAATTGAGCTTACGGCATTGCCCAGAATATTCATTGTTTCTGGAGTATTGAAGTCCTGTATGTATTGAAATTCATATTCATCAAACATATCTTGAGTTATTCCCATACGCTGCATAACCATGTATGCAACGGACACCTCCGCTGTTTGTCTGAAACGCAAGTCAAGATTTACATCATCAAGTCCTCTTAAAAGGCTGCCGCCTTTTACAAATTGAAGTTCGTGCAGGTAATCCGCCTTATTGTCCGTTACGGCATTATGTGCCGCACACAAAATCGCATCACTCACCGTAACATCAACCTTTAAATCACCAAAGGTATTGCTGAGTGTTTCGATAATCGCATCATCATGCCGATCATCATACCTCCACAGTCTGACATCACGGTTATACCTGTCGTTTGTATCCGATACATCGAATACATATTCCAAGCCGTAACGGTTGCCGTTCTCTCTTAAAAGGGCAATTCCTTTAGCACCTCTGTTTATCCAGCGGTGCATAGTGCATACTGTTGTTCCAGACTTCGATTTTTGCACAAGCGGTTGCATCCGGACGCTGTGCATATATAAGCACCTGATCCTCAAACGGATATTTGTACTGCCATGCCGCAGACTTCAAAAAATCTGTCCAGTTTTTATACCCGGACAGCGACTTTGTTGTGTCCTGCAGCAATTCAAAAATCTGTTGTGTCTTTGCTGCCAAGCTTCCTCACCTCCAAATCCTGTTGTATACATCTGTTATCTTGAAGCTCTGTTATTTTTAAGCCGTTCATAATAGTCCGCCGGTTCACCAATGGCACTCGTCGCCACCATAGCCAAAATTCCTATTAAGCTGCTTGCATCGCTCGGAAATAACCGTATAACCGCATATTCCGTTCCGTCTTTCTCCGTTCCGAGATAAACATATTTCTCAATTACGTCTATCAAATGATTAGACTCGTCGGCACTGCTCTTACCTTTCATAACCTTTGCATATTCCATAAGTTCCTCTATCATGTGGTTATACAAATCTTTTCTGAAATCAAGCTTAACACGCTCTCCGTTTCCTATTCTCATAAATATCTGCCTCCTTTTATCTTTCCAGTCTTACCTTCTTATTTTTAATTCTTCTTTGCTCCCTAAGCTTATCGGCATCATGCTGTGCTTCTGATAACGTGTAATACTTATTCTTACCAAGACTTTCAAAAAATTTGTTTCTGTCCCGACTATCCATACAATGAATTGTATAGCACAGCTTGTTGACCGCGCCGAGGGAATCCGATTTTCTGTCCACCAGCTCTAAGAGCTGTTCCCCATAGTAATCTTCGGGGTATAAATCCACCTTCAGCGTT
>JBJEIV010000082.1:0-3744 GCA_051877395.1 Candidatus Ornithomonoglobus sp. | reverse complement strand
CGTATACAGCATGAGGCTGTGCTGCCGATGTTTACAAGCTGCTGTCCGGGCTGGATAAAGTTTGTGGAGCATTTCTACCCTGAATTTATCCCGAACCTCTCAACCTGCAAATCCCCGCAGCAGATGTTCGGCGCGGTATTAAAGACATATTACGCGCAGAAGCTCGGAATTGACCCGAAGGACTTGTTCGTTGTCAGCGTAATTCCGTGTACGGCAAAGAAATTTGAGTGCTCAAGAGATGAACAGAACGCGTTTGATTTCAATGACGTTGACGTGTCGCTTACAACCCGTGAGCTTTCGAAGATGATCAAGGGCGCGGGACTTAAATTCACCGACCTCAAGGATGAGAAATTTGACGATCCGTTTGAAATCGCAACCGGCGCGGGCGCTATATTCGGCGCGACCGGCGGCGTAATGGAGGCGGCGCTCAGAACCGCGGCGGACGTCCTCGACGGCGGCTCGACGAAGATAGAGTTCAAGGAAGTAAGAGGCACGGAGGGCATTAAGGAAGCGAGCTACACTCTCGGCGGCCAGAAGCTCAAGGTTGCGGTAGCGTCGGGACTGGGCAACGCGAGAAAGCTCCTCGAGGCAATAAAGAGCGGAGAGAAGGAGTATCACTTTGTTGAGATCATGGCATGCCCCGGCGGCTGCGTAAACGGCGGCGGTCAGCCTGTGCAGGGCGACAGCGTGAGAAATTATGTTGATCTCAAGTCTTTGCGAGCGAAGGCTTTGTACAATGCTGACAGAAAGCTCAAATACAGAAAGTCGCATCTTAATCCGGTTGTAAAGATGCTCTATGACGAGTATTTCGACGCTCCCGGAAAGCATCGCGCGCATCGTCTGCTCCATACTCATTATGTAAAGAGAAGCAAGTTTTAAATGAATTTATGCAGGGTGTTCACAGTGGGATGAACACCCTGCTTTGATAATATAGGAAATTGATCTTCACTGCGCGATTCTTGACGCTTATCATTTTGATGATGATCATGCTCACGCATTCTTTATGAATAACAAGGCATGGGATCCGGAATATGAATATGCTGCGCCGAAGATAGAGAATTCTGTGGATACAACCTTCGTTATAGGAATGAGATAGAAATGTGATATATTGTTTTTGATTCAAAGAGTATTGCAAACCTTCATTTTTTATGATATAATAAAATAAAAAGGGGTGACAGACATGGCGGGAGAAATTGTAAAAGCCAAGCTTGACGTTGTATTCAAAATGATGTTTACCGATAAGAACAATGAAAAGCTTTTAAGGAGCTTTATTGCGGATGTACTTGAGATTCCGTATGAAAGCATCACAAAAATGGTTATTGAGAATTCGGAGATTACACCGGAGGAGCTTGACCGTAAGTTTACACGTTTTGATCTGAAGCTGACAACAGATGCCGGTCTGATAAATGTTGAGGTGCAGGTGACAAACCGCGGAGATTTCCCGGAGCGCGGTCTGTACTACTGGGCGCAGAGATACAGCGGACAGCTGAAAAAGGGCGACACATACGGAGATATAAAACCGACAATATCAATTTACATTGTCAATTTTAAAATGTTTGATACAGATTCTTACTGTTCGACATACACAATGGCAGATTTGGAGCATCACAATATACTTACGGACAAATGCGCAATGCATTTCTTTGAATTGCCAAAGCTTGACGGTGAGTGTGACCCGAAAAACAAGAAAAAGCTGTGGATGCAGCTTATAAATTCCGAAAGTGAGGAGGAGCTTGCTATGCTGAACAATACAATGGTACCGGAAATACAGAATGGAGTAAGTATAATACACAGATTAAGCGCCGATAAAGACGTGAGAGCTATTGCAGTCCGACGTGAAGAAGCCCTCCGCGAAGAACTCAGCGCGTTGGATTATGCGCTGAGACAAGGCAGAAAGATGGGGATTGAGCAAGGTATAGAGGAAGGAATTGCAAAAGGTAGAGAAGAAGGAATTGCAAAAGGCAGAGAAGAAGGCAGAGCGGAAGCTATTAATGCTTTGCTTGCCAAGCTTCGCGCAATGGGCGTTGATGAAAAAACGATTCAGGAGGCTGCGCGCCTGAATTGAGTGACTTTTTGTGTTAAGACAGGAGAGCATTTATTGTTCTCCTGTTTTTTTCAGACAGTTGAATAAAAAGCGTAAAAAGTTAAAAAGCTTTTAAGCAACATTTCAAAAGTGAAAATTGGGGGTAGATTTTTCTTTTTATTTGTGATATAATTAATATAACTATGGCAAATAGAGGAGAAAAAATGGCAGCTAAAAAAAGTTCAAATAATACATCTAAAAAAACTACAAAGAAAAGAACAGCGATGCCGCCGGAGCCGGTCAAGGAAAATTCCTTATTGAATCCGTTATTCATACACGGTGTAATATGGTCGGTTATGATCGCGGCTACTCTTATATCTATGTATATAGATACCGATGCAATAATTCCTGTAGCTGTTAAGAGTACCTGCGGAGGGCTGTTCGGTATAATGGCATATGTTTTGCCTGCTATCTTTATTGGCACACTTATATATCTTGTCAATACAAAATCAATCGGCAAAATGTGGCAGAAATTTATTCTGCTGTTTCTGGAGATGACTGATATCTGCGCGCTTATCGGTCTTTTTGCCGATTATGACGCGGATTCCGCATACTCGATATGCAGCGCGTACACAAACGGCGGCGGCGCGGTTGGTGTGGCAATTGCGCAGGGACTTTCCGGCTTTATAAGCTCAATAGGCGCTTTTCTTGTGCTTATAGTACTGTTTGTGGTAATAGGATGTCTGATCGCGAAATTTAATATTGTACCGTATATTATAGGCGGTATAAAACACTTTATGGGCTTTTCTTCGGATACTGTTGAACGTGTCAGGGAAAACGCGGAGCGCCGAAGAGAGGCGCGGGAAACGAATAGTGACGAACCTGATGACGATGAATATTACGAGCCTGAGGAAAATAAGCGCAAGGCAAAAGGCAGGCGTTTAAAGCATGATCTGGCAGATGATGATTCTATCCCCGAGGGATTAGCAAAGCGCAGAATGAAGAAACAGGAAAGCTCTCGTGATAAGGCCTATACAGGCAGTCCTATGGATATAGCAAAGGATTTTGCTATTGACCTTGAGCATAACAACGGCGTACAGAACGGTGACATTTTAAATGACGGATATGATTATGACAAGGAATTTGATTTGTATAATATGCGCTTTGATGATGTCAATATGCCGGCATCTGACGATTCTGTAGGCACCACCGGCTCCTTTGACCCGCTTCGTGAACAGCCGGCTGCGGAAGAGGAGCCTGTAAGGACAAAACGTAAAAAGACAGCGATGAAGCCTACAGATGAGGAGCCGGAAAATTCCGGTTCGTTTGATGAAAGCATATTCAATACCTATTCAGATGATCCGGTTCCTGTTGACGAAGATATTATGGATAATTACGGGGAAGCCGCGGCAACGGAAGAAAAAAAGCCTAAAGAGAAAAAGCTTTCCGAGAAGGAAAAGGACAGCTTTATTGCAGAGCTTGATGACGCAATGGCTGAGGAGCATTATGAATATCAGTATCCGTCCCTTGATCTTCTCGATACCGCCAAAAGGGTTTCAAACGATCAGAGGCAGGAGCTTTATAAAAAGGCGGAGCAGCTTATAGCTGTTCTTGACAATTTCGGAGTTAAGGCAAAGCCGGTTCAGGTAACGCAGGGTCCGACGGTAACAAGATATGAGATTCAGCCGGGGACAGGCGTAAAGGTAAGCAGCATTACAAAG
>JBJEIV010000081.1:0-3745 GCA_051877395.1 Candidatus Ornithomonoglobus sp. | reverse complement strand
CACTCATCCGCATTGGGTGAGTCGATAGCAAGAATATAATATGTATTGCCCTTCTGCATACTGACCGTTGCTTTTGACTGTGTATAGTCGTATAGCTGCTTCATGTCCGAATCAAATATGAGCAGATCAGCATATCCCGAACTCGTACTCCCGTTATACTGTTCTGTTGCATCAATCGTATGCGTCCCGTCACTCTCCGCCGTATACGCGATAAGTACCCTGTCCTGCTTCTTTGCCGGAGCAAAGGCATACAGTTTCATTTTTGGTATGCTTATGAGGTTTCCGGCAATGCTTGCCATAACCGCCGTTGCTTCTGTAAGCGTTCCGCCGATATTTACGAATACCCTTGCAGGTGTCGTGTACAGGCTTGACCGCTTGGTATACAGTCCGCAGAAATATTCACTGTCCGTTGCTTCAACAGCATCAAAGCTCTCGGTAACTGTCGAGCCCGATGAAAAGTTATAGTTCTGCCGCCAAGTGTATGCGCGGTTTATTGTACTGCTCGGCACCGCCACTATCTGCTGTATATCCCTCTTAGTACTCAAGGTAACATTCACACTGCACGATGCCATATACTTTCCGTCCGAATTACCGCCCGAATCAGAATATGCAGGCATTGTAAACGAGTCTGCAACAATCCAAGAGGATCCGGTATATATGTATACATCCCATGATCTATTAAACGGTACAGTATTATCGGCATACAAAAACGACTCAATCGTAAATGCACTGCAGCCTTTAAGAGGATATTTTAATACAATGGGATAGGCATAATTGCTGTTCAGACGAACCTGTGAGCTTGCCCATTCCCAATCGCTGTACGGACAGTTGTATGTAATGTTCATATACCGCCTCCTGTTAGAAAGTTTTTATCACGATATCACCGTTGCTTGTTGTCGGAGCAGTTGTTCCGGACGTCCAGAACACTATATTTCTCAGCTTTGCCGTTGTATATGCTGAGCTTGATGATACTTTCGGTGTCCCGGTAAATGTCGGTGATGTGAACATTGCGGTCTTGCTCTCATTTGTGACATTGCCAAGTCCTATCTGTGACTTTGTTACGCTGTGCGGATTGGATTTGTTTGCAATATGATTTATGAGGCTCGTTATCGCAAGCTTTATCTTACCGAAGGCAATTGATATTTTCTCTCCGCTTGTCCGTGTTTCAAACTCCGTTCCCTCCGTATATGTCGGTGTCTGGTCGTTTGTGCTGACATTCGGAACATTACCAAGACCTACGGCTTCCTTGGTGACAACGATATCCTCAAGTGCATCCTGCACAAACTCTGTCGTGGCAATCTGCTTTGTGTTTGTATCCTTCGCCGCCGTAGGCGCAGTAGGTGTTCCTGTGAATGTCGGAGATGTAAACATCATGGTCTTACTCTCGTTTACTACGTTACCAAGTCCCACCTGCGCCTTTGTCACATTATGAGGATTGTATTCTAATGTATGGGTATTAAACCTTTCAAGCAGAGTGTCCCAATCGTCAATATCAGCCGCCGTTATGCCGTCCAATACCATTTTGTTTGTATGCGTATGTGCCAGCGCAGATGTGTCCTCCGGTATAATGATGCCGCTTATTGCATTTGCCACAAACTCAGTCGTTGCAAGCTGTGTTGAGCTGCTGCCGATCTTTGCCGTAGGAGCTGTCGGTATCCCCGTAAACGATGGTGATCTAAAGCTGCTGCCCCATGCGGACCATCCCGCAGTCTCATTGTATCGATTATAGATGCAAGAATTCCCTTCCACATCATGCACCGCAAGCTGAAATTTTGCTCCGCCATTAGGAGATACCTGCATTACCAGTCCCGCTCCCTGAACAGGTGCATGGGTTGTGTTTCTTCTAAATAAAAACAAGCCGTCCGGTATGTTGTTAAGATCAGCGCTGCTGTCAAGCTGTACTATGGTTTGGTTAAACAGCACTCCATGCGGATTGTCCGTATCAGAAGCATGGGAGTTTAATTCTGCAATCTCCTCGTCTATCACATCAAAATTACCACCAAACACATCCTCTACCGAGTGCGATATCAAATCCGCCATTGTCGGCTTGTTCAAGCCTAAGTTCTTTGTCTTATTCATTACATCCTCCTTGCGTATGCCGCTCCGTCTATAAAAATAACATAAGAATTTGCCCTCACATCGCTGAGATACGGAATATTATTTTCATCCACATATATCAGCGTTTTACCGTTATAGTACATAGGCATCTCCCAAGTCATATTCTCCGATATATTTCCCCATGCTCCGAACTGCTCACTGATGTCTGTCCATGTATTTTCACAATATACATATTCTATCTTAAGATGAGCAGGCTTTACTTCTTCCACCGCTGTTTTAATAAGCTCTATGTTTTCCGGTATACCCTTTCTTCCGCTGAAGGTGATATATACGGTGTAGTCGGCAAAATCCTCGTTAATGCTGCAGCCCGTAGGTTCATAGTTTGTTATGAGTGTTTCAAGCTCTGCAAGCGTTAAAACATTATTGCCTTGAAGTCTTGCAATTACCCTTGACCTCCTGTTTTCGGGAATATCATCAATAGGCTGCAAGCCTACATCAGCTTCATGTCTTGTGAATTCATCCGTTTCGGTAATGAAAAGCCGCAGACTTTCGGTATCAATATCCGGTGCAGCTTTGTCAAGGATATTTTTAATAACAGCGTATAAATCTGATACGACCTTTGATTTCCTATAGTATCCCGGTAATCTGTTAATCATGATATGTTCACACTCCCCAATACCGGAATCACACCGTCATCAAGCTGTATATTTGTTGTACCTTCATTTACAAAAAGCTCGGAATAATCCTCTACCCCTCTTATAGAAAGGATAATACCGCCTATCTTCGCATAGGAAACATAAGCCTTGTTCAATGCCACCTCTGATAAATAATCTAAATTGCAGCTTCAATGTCAGACTTTATCGTATCCTTTATATCACTCTCAATTCTTACCGATATATGAATAGAAAGAGTTGAAGCGCTCTCCACTGTTACATCCGCGCCTATGGGGCGATTATTATCGATATGCTCCTTTACCTCCGCTACCAACTCCTCGTCCGCAGGCTGATTATCGGTGTCGGTTATTATGAGCTTGACTGTTCCGGGGCCGTTCCACAGCGGTATTACCTGAACATTACCCACACCGACTATTTCCTTTGCCCATTCGATATAGTGATACTTGTTTCCGCTCACATTCGGACGAGATACCTTTTCAAGATAACGCTCCAATAAATCATAGTCGTTTTCCTCGTCATAGCCGCCCGTTGTCGCCGTTATATTACTGACACTCGTAAGTCCCGGAAGCGTTACGGGGAATCGGTTTACTGCTCCGACTTTTACATTTCCCGCATCTCCCGCCGTTACACAAGTAATATATACATCGGCATAACCATATTCGGAAATAGTCGCTGAATCGTCCATCTTTGACATTCAATATAAATTCTCCACGATTTATATTACTACCAATACTTTGACTACTACAATACACGCCATCAGACAAGTAATAATAGAATCTCTGCTCATCGATCCAATTGCTATTGCCACTATAGTCAGGTATTTCAATCTCTGCTACCGTTTCAAACTTATCATTCAAGATGCATGCAAAAGCGGTATTCGCAGTTAATCCGCTCTCTTTCCTCTCATATATCGTACTGCCATCTCTGGTAAAATTAATGTTATATCCTGGATAACTCTCTCCTGTCAAACTATCAGCACATTCATATAATACAGTTCCGTCTGCCTCCAGTAT
>JBJEIV010000080.1:0-3761 GCA_051877395.1 Candidatus Ornithomonoglobus sp. | reverse complement strand
AAGCGAAAGACATAATAAACGGGAAATTATCTGTCTTGCCGTTCCGAGATGTGTTACTAAAAACACGGTTTTTCCGTCGTTCTCTGCGGTGATGCGGTAAAGCGCCTCATTAACACGCTCCTGCACATCCACAGAGCTTTCTCCTCCGGGAACCCTGTAGCCTGTGAAATTCTCCTGCCACAGCGCATACCGCGCCGGATCCGCCGCTTCGATTTGGGCAAAGGACATATTGTCCCATTCGCCGTAATCGCGCTCTGTAATGCCGTTTTCCGTAATAACCGGAATTTCGGGATGAAGCTCACAGTACGGTTTTATTGTTTCATAAGCGCGGGAAAGAGGGGAGATATAGATTTTATCCGCATAAACGTCCTTGATTCGCTCCGTAAGCGCCGCGGATTGATCACGTCCGTTTTCATTGAGCGGAACATCAAGCCTGCCAAGACACGCAAAGCGCGTATTAGGCTCCGTTTCCCCGTGGCGGATTATGTATATTCTGACCATACTGTCATAACTCCTGGATTTAATACTATATATAGTAATATAATAACATATTTCCCGCGGTTTTGCAATAGTGATACTGACAAATTTACGGTAAGATTGCGAGGAAATTTAAAATAAATTTTTTGAAATTTTTTTGAAAAAAGTATTGACAAATGAAATAAC
This sequence comes from Candidatus Ornithomonoglobus sp., assembly GCA_051877395.1. Taxonomy (GTDB): domain Bacteria; phylum Bacillota; class Clostridia; order UBA1381; family UBA1381; genus Ornithomonoglobus. Next base: position 3,098 of record JBJEIV010000080.1, on the reverse strand, counting down.
ATCTGCTATAATAGTTCTTGTCGTTGAGAGATAAGCTCACAGCAACACAAGATAATATGCGGGAGTGGCTCAGTGGTAGAGCGTCACCTTGCCAAGGTGAACGTCGCGAGTTCGAATCTCGTCTTCCGCTCCATTTAAGACCTGATATTTCAGGTCTTTTTCTTTTTATACTTTTATTATCGATATTAAAACAAATGAGGCTGTATCAATAGAATCGCTCTATTATCAGATTTTTTCAACTTTGTTTGAGTTGAAATTCATCTGTTTGAAATTAGAGCAATAAATTATTGTTTGCTTGCATAAAGCCTCCCTCCAAAGCGCCATAGGCGCGTTGCAGGGAGGCAAGTAAACAATAATTTAGTTTTGATACTGCCCCTTTCCTGAAATTAAAATAAATTATCCGTATAATCGGCATCACCTATACCTAGAATATCGGTTTTATCCTCCTCAAGCTGCTCAACCGTTCTCAGCTTGCGGTTTATTGCTCTTGTTCTTACACCGACAAGCTTGTCAAGCTCCGCGTTTGCCTGATTGATGCGGTTCTGCGCGGCGGTGAGCACCGATTCAAACTTTGTAAATTCCGTTTTTACCGCTCCAAGCACCTGCCATACCTCGGAGGAACGCTTTTCTATGGCGAGCGTCTTGAAGCCCATGCTGATCGAGTTGAGCATTGCCGCCATTGTTGAGGGTCCCGCAACCGTAATTCTGTAGGTGTTCTGCAATTCTTCGACAAGTCCGCGGTTCACGACCTCCGCGTAAAGTCCCTCAAAGGGCAGGAACATTATAGCGAAATCGGTTGTGGCGGGAGGTGATACATATTTTTCGTGTATGTCCTTTGCTTCGGAAAGAATGCGCGTCCGAAGCTGCTTTGCCGCCGCGTCCACCGCCGCCTTATCGCCGCTTTCGTACGCGTCAACGAGGACCGCGTAGGTATCTGAGGGGAACTTTGAGTCTATAGGCAGCCATGTGGTATTGCCCTGTCTGTCAGGCAGCTTTATCGCAAATTCCACAACGTTTTTGCTGCCCGGTACAGTTGCGATGTTTACCGCGTACTGCTCCGGCGCCATGATCTGCTCCAGTATCGCGCCGAGCTGCATTTCTCCCATAATACCTCGCGCCTTTACGTTTGTGAGCACCTTTTTAAGATCTCCCACGCCCTGCGCAAGACCCTGCATTTCGCCAAGTCCCTTATATACCTGCTCAAGCCTGTCGTTTACAAGCTTAAAGGACTTTGTAATGCGCGCTTCGAGGGTTTCCTGAAGCTTTTCATCAACTGTTTTCCGCATTTCAAGAAGCTGCTCGGAGTTGTCGCGGCGCAGCCTTTCAAGACTTGTTGTGTTATCCGTCCTGATTTTTTCAAGCGACCTGTCTGTGGCATCCCTCATGCGTTCAAGTCTTGCGTTGGTTTCTGTGCGTATCGCCGTAAGCTGGCGGTCGATCGACGCGCGGGTATCGGCTATTGCGCGGCTCATATCGTCAAAGCGCTCCGCCTGCATCTGACCTATGTCACGCTGATTTTCCTTTATCATTGTTCCGAAGCTCTGCATTTCGTGGCGGATCTCACGGCGGACTGCCTCGGTGTCGGCACCGCTCTCATCGCGGGAAAGCACCAGAATGATGACCGCTATAACTCCGACTGTTGATATTATTGATAATATTAATGAAATTATTTCTATCATAGCTTGCTCCTTTGCACGGTTTACATACTTGAATACATACTGTAAAGTCCCGCGTAAATTCCGTTTTTCCTTAACAGCTCCTCATGTGAGCCCTGCTCCTCAATGCCGTTATCGGTGAGGACAAGAATTGTGTCCGCGTTCTTGATAGTTGTGAGCCTGTGGGCGATCGTAAGAACGGTTCTTCCGTGGGCGAGGCGGTCAAGGGATTCCTGAACAACCCTTTCGCTTTCGTTATCAAGCGCAGAGGTTGCCTCGTCAAGAATAAGTATCGGCGGATTTTTAAGAAATACCCTTGCGATTGAGATTCTCTGCTTCTGTCCGCCGGAGAGCTTGACGCCGCGTTCTCCGACATATGTATCATATCCGTTCGGCAGCGACATTATAAAGTCATGGGCGCCCGCCGCCTTTGCCGCCTTGATTATTTCGTCACGGGTGGCCCCCGGTCTGCCGTATTCGATATTTGCTATAACGGTACCGGAGAAAAGATAAACGTCCTGCTGCACAACACCTATCGCGCTTCTGAGTGAATGGAGCGTAACGTCTCTTACGTCAGTGCCATCGATTGTAATACTGCCTTCGGTAACATCATAGAAGCGTGGAATAAGATTGCACAGCGTTGTCTTTCCGCCGCCGGAGGGACCTACAAGCGCAACCGAGCCGCCCTCGGGGATATGAATATTAACGCCGCTTAAAACCTCGGCGTTGTCGTCGCTGTAATGAAAGGTCACGTTATTAAAGCGTATATCACCTCTGACATTTTTCAGCTCGACCGCGTTTTCGCGTTCAACAATATCCGCCGGAGTGTCCATGATCTCACAGAAACGCTCAATACCGGTCATGCCGCGCTGGAACTGCTCCGTAAACTGGATAATGGTCTTGACCGAAGCAAAAAGCGCGCTCACATACAGCAGATATGCGGTGAAGTCGCCCGGAGTGATTTTTCCGCGCATCATAAATATGGAGCCTGCCACCACTACCGTGAGATACATAATTCCCTCAAAGAAGCGGTTTATACTTCCGAAGCCGCCCATATATAAATAGGATTTCTTCTTTAATTCGAGGAATTTTTCATTGCCGTCCTCAAATTTTGCCTTTTCAATATCCTCGTTTGCAAAGGACTTTACAACGCGTATGCCAAGAAGCGAGTCCTCAACCTGGGAGTTGACCTCGCCAACCTGAACGCGCTGATCCTTGAACACCTTTCTCATGCGGGTGTTATAGTATTTTACAAATATAAAAACAAACGGAATGACAGCAAACACTATAACCGTGAGCAGAGGGCTTGCGCCGCACAGGATTATAAATGAAAGTATTATCTTTAATCCGGCAATAAAAATTTCCTCAGGACCGTGGTGCGCAAATTCCGTTATATCGAAAAGGTCGGAGGTGATACGCGACATAAGCTGACCTATTTTGTTG
>JBJEIV010000079.1:0-3767 GCA_051877395.1 Candidatus Ornithomonoglobus sp. | reverse complement strand
GTCGCAGAGCTTTTCCCAGATGAAGCTGTAAATCTTAGCCGCGGCAACGCCAAGCTCAAACTTGTCAAGATTGGTCGTAACCTCCTTAACAAGCGTGTTAAAGAGCGATAATATCCACTTATCCTCAAGCTGTAATTCAGCCGCAGCCGGAAGCTTGTTTTCCGTTATATCAAGGTTCATAAGCGCGAAACGCGACGCGTTCCAGATCTTGTTCGCAAAGTTTCTGCTTGCCTCAACGCCCGGCGCGCCCACTATCCTGTTTACATTCGGGTCCGGGTTCTTGCCTGCCGGTACCGGCGGGTCATAGGTAACGGGGAATCTCATGTCGTTGCCCGGCGCAACGCCCGTTACGAGAGTAAAGCGCAGCGCGTCCGCACCGTACATATCAATAATCTGAAGCGGGTCAACACCGTTGCCCTTTGACTTTGACATTTTCTCGCCCTTGCCGTCGCGGACAAGACCGTGAATGAACACATGCTTAAACGGCGCCTGTCCCGTATGCTCGCAGGCGGAGAATATCATTCTTGATACCCAGAAGAATATAATATCATAGCCTGTTACAAGCACGCTTGTCGGATAGAAATAATCAAGCTCCGGCGTCTTGTCCGGCCAGCCGAGTGTCGAGAACGGCCAGAGCGCGGACGAGAACCATGTGTCAAGCACGTCCTCCTCCTGATGAACCTTGCCGCCGCACTTGGGGCATACCGTGATGTCCTCCTTTGAAACGGTCATTTTGCCGCATTCATCGCAGTAGAACGCAGGGATTCTGTGTCCCCACCAGAGCTGACGCGAAATACACCAGTCATATACGTTCTCCATCCAGTTCATATATATCTTTGAGAAACGCTCGGGAACAAATTCCGTATGCTTTTCGTTAACAGCCTTGATCGCAGCCTCCGCAAGCGGCTTCATCTTTACAAACCACTGATCCGATACGATCGGCTCTATTGTGGTTCCGCAGCGGTAGCACTGACCAACATTGTGGCTGTGATCCTCAACCTTAACGAGAAGTCCCATCTCCTCAAGGTCCTTGATCATCGCCCTGCGGCATTCATAGCGGTCCATACCCTCGTACCTGCCCGCGTATGAGTTCATTGTCGCGTCGTCATTGAGAACCTTTATGATTTCAAGGTCGTGACGCTTTCCTACCTCAAAGTCGTTCGGGTCGTGAGCCGGAGTGATCTTTACGCAGCCTGTTCCGAATTCCTTGTCAACATATTCATCGGCAATAACCGGAATTTCTCTGTCGGTAAGCGGCAGAAGAAGTGTTTTGCCTATTATATCCTTATATCTATCATCCTCCGGGTTTACCGCAACGGCAGTATCGCCAAACAGTGTCTCAGGACGTGTTGTGGCGATAATAACAAAATCATCAGTGCCCTTGATCGGATACTTGATATGCCAGAAGTGACCCGCCTGCTCCGTATGCTCGACCTCCTCGTTTGAAAGCGCCGTTATACAGTTCGGACACCAGTTTATAATTCTCGGTCCGCGGTAAATAAGACCCTTGTTATAGAGGTTTACAAAAACCTCGCGCACAGCCCTTGAACAGCCCTCGTCCATCGTGAAGCGCTCTCTGTCCCAGTCGCAGGAGGAGCCTATTTTCTTTAACTGATTGATAATGCGGCTGCCGAACTTTTCCTTCCAGTCCCATACACGCTCTAAGAACTTGTCGCGTCCGAGGTCATAACGCGTAAGCCCTTCCTTTTCGCGCAGCTCCGCCTCAACCTTGATCTGTGTCGCGATACCGGCATGGTCTGTGCCCGGCACCCACAGCGTCTCATACCCCTGCATTCTCTTGTAGCGGATAAGAATATCCTGTAAGGTTTCGTCAAAGGCGTGTCCCATATGGAGCTGACCCGTTACGTTCGGGGGCGGGATAACAATTGTAAACGGTTTTTTCTTCGCGTCCACCTCGGCATGGAAATAACCCTTTGTTACCCAGTTATTATATAATTTATCCTCAAACTCCTGAGGATTATAAGTTTTTGCAATGTTCTTTGCGTCTTCCATCTTCTATAATCCTTTCCCGTTTATTATTTTAAAAAAATCATGGTACAGATAAAAATAACTATGGAAATCACCAATGAAACCGTTTTAAGCTTTAAAATAAGCGCATCCGTAATTTCCTCTTCCTTTTTTCTCAGTATCTTTTCGGCAAACATCCGCGTCCTATAGCATATAACGAGCAGCAAAGCGCATATTGCCAGCAATACGATTTTTAATACCATTAAACATCACCTGCCCCTTATTATCTCATTTTCAGCGGCATTTGTCAAGGTTTATTCTGAAATTTATAGTCATATTTTAGTCAGGACAAGCATATAAATAATTATGATCAAATAAAAATAACGATTGCGGCAGAGCCGCAGTAAACTAAGGAGGATTATCATTATGGATATTACAAACAATCAGGCGCAAGTTACAGGCACTATTATGGATGAATTTAAGTTCAACCATGAAATATATGCCGAAAAATTCTACACATTCACACTGAATATACCGCGGCTTAGCGGAACGGACGATTCCGTGCGCGTTATGGTGTCGGAACGACTTCTCGCCGGAGAAAGCTTCAAAATCGGTGATGTTGTTGACATTGAGGGGCAGTTCCGTTCCTATAACAGCTACGAGCCGAGCGGCGAAAACCGCCTTGTTCTCACAATTTTTGCAAAGGATATTCAGAAAAACAACGGTGAGCGCAGCCACAACCCGAATATGCTCTATTTAAACGGCTTCATCTGCAAGGCGCCCGTCTACAGGACCACGCCCTTCGGACGCGAGATCACGGACCTCCTGATCGCCGTAAACAGAAGCTACAATAAATCCGACTACATACCCGTCATTGCATGGGGCAGAAACGCGCGCTATGCAAAAACGCTCAAGGTCGGCGACAACGTAAAGGTCTGGGGCAGGATCCAGTCCCGCAACTACCAGAAGCGTATAAGCGACGAAGAAACCGTCACAAAAACCGCATACGAGGTATCTGTGAACCGAATGGAGCTTGTTGACGAGGAACACGAGCATGAAAACGGGAACGAGCACAAGGATGAAGTAAATGTATAACCTGCTGCGGAGCCTTTTAGGGCTCCGTTTTTGTTATGCGCTTTATAAAAAAACGGTGCCGGTAAGCTTTATATTGCCGCCGACACCGATCTGTTATGCTGTTACATACAGTCTTTTATCCCTTTGCCCTTTACAGGCTTATGCTTCATTTTACTCTGGAGATTGTCAAGCGCTTCACCGAATCGCTGGAAGTGGGTTACTTCTCTCTGGCGAAGGAACTTTATTACCTCGTTAACATCCGGGTCGTCGCTGAGCCGTAAGATATTGTCATAAACCGCTCTTGCCTTCTGCTCCGCGGCAAGGTTCTCAAAGAGATTAGTAATCGCATCGCCTGTCACAGCGATTGACGCGGCGTTGAACGGGGAGCCCTGTGAGCTTTGAGGATATACCGATGCGCCGTTATCCGCGTAATATTCCCATGTACCCATCTTAACCCACTCCTCTGCAGGCTCGCCGTCGGACAACTGCTTAACAAGCGTTCCAACCATCTCGAGGTGCCCAAGCTCCTCTACTCCGATATCTGTAAGTAACCCTTTTGTTACATCATCGGGCATTGTGTAGCGCTGGGAAAGGTATCTGAGAGATGCTCCCAATTCTCCGTTCGGACCGCCGTACACCAAATGTTTGAGTAATGGAAAAATCGGTACTATGGAATTGTCAAGATATGTGCAGTCAAAAAATACCCAAAATTTGATTTTGTCAGT
>JBJEIV010000078.1:0-19388 GCA_051877395.1 Candidatus Ornithomonoglobus sp. | reverse complement strand
AGATAGGAACAGATTATGCGGAAAATAAAGTAATTCCGGTTTACGAATACGGCTTGTCCGATACGGTAAAGTACAGGCTTGCCGATAACACGGATATGTATGTAAACGGCTTTTGCGCGGGCGCTGTTACCAATCAATACATAGAGGACTATATACTTTACAATGAAAACGGAACAGTAACGCTTGTTGATTTTGACAATAACAATGAGTATGACCGTATCTGTGTTGAATATTATGCGACGGCTGTTGCAGATTCGGTACAGGATGTTTCTGATTTTAAAAGGATTTATTTTAAAATATCAGACAGAGGCACCAGCATGAGATGGTATGATGATGCAGATGTCACATTTGTTAAAAACGGAAAAGAAATATCATACAGCGATATTGCTGAAAATGATATTCTTTCTATAAAATATGATATAGTAAACGATGGGTCATTGCTTGACCGTGATTTCTACTATGTGCTTGTATCGTCCGATACGGTTAGAGGTGTGGTAACGTCAAAGGATGAGGAGAAAAACACTATCAACATTGACGGTACTGATTATGAAATGGGTTTTTACTATTCTGCGGAGGATATGGAGCTTTTGTCAAACTATACCTTGTATCTTGATGCGTTCGGTAAAGTGACATATTTTGACGAGTGGGAAAGCTATAAAAATTACGGTATCGTTGTTGCAATGTATCAGGAAGCGGACAATGATTATCCTACAGTGCAGCTGATTACAGCAGAGGGAGAAACGGTCGGATATGAATGTAAGGATATGGGTGAAGCAAATTCATTCTATAATTTTGTAACTGATTCTTATAGCGGATTTGAAACAGGCGGTTTTACAAGTACAGATATTGCCGACAGGATTATGAATGGTCAGACTGCCTGCACATATAGTCTTACGGACGGAAAGATAGAACTGGATAAGTTCCTTTATGCTGCAGGAGGAGAGGCTCTTGAGTTCAAAGCTTCATCATGCAAGCTTGGTTCATATCAAATCAATGACAGAGTTACGCAGGTTGTTGACATGGAGGAATATGTAAGCGGAGACAGCGACAGGGCATACGCTATGCAGATTTCCGACCTTGCAGATGAGAGTGAATATACGGTATATCTGTTTGACAAGAACAGCAATGGAGTTTATCGCTTTGCTATGGTATTGAGCGGAGCGCATTCCCTGAAGCCGACAGACTCATTTGCCGTTGTGCAGAGGGTAACAGGAGAAGCAAATATAAACGGTACGGACTGTGTCCGGCTTGAAATTGCAAAGGACGGAGAAGAAAATATTGATCTCTATGTTGAGGATGATAACTTCACGCTTGAAGAAGGCTCTGTATTTGTGTATTTCCAAAGACATAACGGTTATGTTGAATCTGGGGACTATTGCGTGATAATGACGCCGGACAGCAGCTATGCTTCCATATCAGCAAATACGCTTGCAAAAGAATGGTTCTCTGACGGACTTGGAGGAACCAAAGACATAACCGTCAGAGGTGAACAGATAAAGGAAATTGCCTACAGCGGTCAGCCGTCATACAGCGGAGATTATTGGCTTTACTTCGGACCGGTACATATTGCAAATGATAAATTTATTGAAATCTGTACAGGACAGACTGGAGGCTTGACTGATACTTATTCAGACGTTATTGATCTTACTATATCTGATGATATAGTATCATATATCTATGATTACAGCCGCGGCGAGGGCGGCAGAGTAAGCGTTGATGCGCTGCGAAGCTCGCCTGTCAGCAGGTTTGACGGCGCATATTCGAATGACAGTATTGACTGGTCTGCGGCGGCGGAAAAAGGCATTGAACCGGATTATGTATTAGCGAAGGTTATAGACGGAAAGCTGACAGAGCTTGTGGGCTGCCTTGCGCCGGATTATGACCCGTCAGCAGAGCCGGCTCCGGAGCCTGATGAGGAAAGAAGCTATGGCGCGGTAACAAGCTTATACCGTAATGAAAACGGAGAGTGTGAAATAACTCTCGCGGCAGATGACGGAGAGATAAAGATTTTAAATACTCCTGATGATGCTCTGACAGCGGCATTAACAGAAATAGTCGACCCCGAAGGCGCCACCGATTCCGATGGTGACGGCGTATATTCAAGCGGCGAGGTTATCTCTGCTGTAGGCATACAGAATACTGTGATTACATATACAGCTTCCGGCAATGTTCTGGAAACGGCCGAAAAGCTCACTCCGCACGGAGGAGAACATATGGTATATAACGATCTGACAGGAAAGCTTGGCGGTTGCTTTGTCAGTGACGAGGTTACAAGGATTATGGATGTAACTGATTATGTAAACAGTTCAGGATCGGAAGCAGAAATTTTAAAACTGTCCATGCTTGAGGACGGAGGAGAGTATACGGCATATCTGTTTGACAAGAATGGCAATGGAGTTTACCGCTTTGTAATTATGATCGACGCCCAGAATGTCAGAGCAGAGTCGTCAATGGCTGTGATTATGAAAATTGGAGATACAACAGATATTGACGGTACTGTATGCACTGAGCTGACAGTGGCTAAGGACGGACAGGAAAATATTTCGGTGTATTTTGAAGGCGGCAGTACGGAGCTTGCAGAGGGTTCGGTGATTGCCTATATGATAGGCAGCAAGGGCTATGTTAAGCAGGGACAGTATTATGAAATTTTCAGCCCCGCATCGGACAGCTATTCAGAATTGCTTAACGATACGCTTTCATATCAGATTTTCAGTGACAGGCTTAAAAATGTGACAGATATGGATATTGACAAGTACAACGATGCTAAGACTCCGGTTTATGATCCGGCAACGTCCAAGGAGGTTGCTGTTTACTTTGGTATTGTCTATAAAAAGTCCGGTAATTCACTTGAATTGATCACATTGCAGGATAACGGCATATCGGGTATAACAAAGATTAACAGCTTTTTAATAAGCGGCGCAAACTCGTATGTTTATGATTATGGTCAGAAGGCAGAATACAGAGTGTCAGTCGGTTCACAGACACAGCCTGCAACAGTCTTTAATCAGTCATATACAGATTGGGATAAGAATTATATATCATGGGATGCGGTTGTGGAAAACGACGCGGCTCCGGCAATGGCTGTGGTTAAAGTGGTAGACGGTGACGTTCTTGATGTTATTTACTATGTTGCTCCGTAACGACAGGCATAAAAAAAGAGGTTCATTGAACCTCTTTTTTTTACTGTCTGTTCACTTCTACGATTGCCGGAAGCTTTTTAAAGTATGGCTTATCCGATTTTGTGATGAAGATAAAGCCCGCAATCGAGACAGCTATAAGCAGCGCCGCGACAAGTTGAGAAATTCCAAGCACTCCTGGAATAAGGTACAGAATATAGCCTGTATCTCTCATGCCCTCAAGCGCAAGTCTGCCCGCTGAATACCAAAGCAGATAACCGCAGACGATCTGACCGTTTTTCTGCTTTTTGTCGCGGAACAGCAGGAGCAGTATAACTCCGAGAAGGCTCCACATGGATTCGTAGAAGAACAGCGGATGAACAGGGGCGGCTCCGTTGATGCTCATTCCAAGGAAAAAGTCAGTCGCTCTGCCGAACACCTCGCAGTTGGTGAAGTTGCCCCAGCGTCCTATGCACTGACCGAGCAGCAGCCCGATGCAGCACACGTCAAGCGCGTTTAGAATATTGATTTTCCTGATTTTACAGTAGATGCAGGTTGATATTACGGCGCCGATTATACCGCCGTATATTGCAAGACCGCCCTCCCATATTCTGAATACGCCCATGAGATCGCCCCGAAATTCATCAAAGGAAAAGATTACATAGTAAATCCTGGCTCCGATTATCCCGCATACGATACCGAGCAGAGCTATATCCCATACATGATCTTTTTTTATCCCGCGTTTTTCGCAGCCATATGAGGCAAGCAAAAGTCCGGCAAGAAAGCCTGCAAGTATTATCAGAGCGTACCAGTAAATACCCTTCTGTCCTATGTGAAAGGCAACCGGGGAAATGTTAAGAGTTATTCCCAGCCTAGGAAATGAAATTACGTTTGTCATATTATCAGCTCCGTATTATATATTTTTCATTGTAAGAGATATACGCTTTTTCTTAGGATCAACCTCAAGAACCTTTACCTTTACACTGTCACCGACAGACAGCACATCAGTGGGGTGCTTTATAAAACGGTCGCATATCTGCGATATATGAACAAGCCCGTCCTGATGAACGCCTATGTCAACAAAGGCTCCGAAGTCAATTACGTTGCGCACAACACCGTCAAGCACCATATCCGGCTGCAAATCCTCCATTGAAAGAATATCCGAACGGAGAACCGGCTGCGGCAGCTCGTCACGCGGGTCGCGTCCCGGCTTGAGCAGACTGTCTATAATATCGGATAGTGTTATATCACCGACACCGAGAGTCTCGCTCAGCTTTTTAATGCCGAAATCCTTCGCTTTTTTGCGGATATCCGATATATTTCCGGTCTGTACGTCCTCCTCTGTGTAGCCGAGAAGGGTGATAAGCTCCCGCGCAGCCTTGTAGCTTTCGGGGTGTACTGAGGTATTGTCAAGAAAATTATCGCCGTCCGGAATTCTGAGGAACCCCGCGCATTGCTCAAATGCCTTTGCGCCCAGCTTGGGAACCTTCATAAGCTGTTTTCTCTGTGTAAAGCTCCCGTTTGCTTCGCGGTAAACTGTGATGTTCTTCGCGACCGTTTTGTTTATTCCCGAAATATATGAAAGCAATGAGGGTGATGCTGTGTTGAGATCAACTCCCACGCTGTTGACGCAGTCCTCAACAACACCGTTGAGCGCTTCGCCAAGACGCTTCTGGTTCATATCATGCTGATACTGACCAACGCCGATTGATTTAGGATCTATCTTTACAAGCTCCGCAAGAGGGTCCTGCAAGCGGCGCGCAATCGAAACGGCGCTTCTCAGAGCAACATCGTATTCAGGAAATTCCTCAGCGGCAAGCTCTGACGCGCTGTACACACTCGCGCCCGCCTCGTTTGTCATAACGTAAAATACTTTACGGTCTATAGTTTTTATAAGGTCTGCAACGAAAATTTCCGATTCCTTTGAGGCTGTTCCGTTTCCTATTGAAATTATATCTACCTTATGGCGCATTATCATATCCTTGAGTAGCTTTGCCGCCTTTTCCTTATCATGATTGGGAAGAGTACAGTAAACGACGCCCGTGTCCAGAACCTTTCCGGTCCCGTCTACAACCGCAATTTTGCAGCCGGTTCTGTAGCCGGGGTCAAAGCCCATAACAACCTTGTTCTTAACAGGCGGCTGCATCAAGAGACCGTTCAGGTTTTTTCTGAATACCTTTATTGAGCTTTCCTCTGCTTCCTCGGTGGCAATTCCTCTGATTTCATTTGCAAGTGACGGCGCAATAAGCCGTTTATACGCATCCTCGGCCGCAAGCTTTACATATTTTGTTGACGGAGCCTCACGCTTTGGAGTTGTGCTCCGTATAAGCCACTTAACCATCATGCTCTCATCAATATTGATTTTTACTGAGAGAAAACCTTCTTTTTCGCCTCGGTTGATCGCGAGGAGCCTGTGCGGAGGGAGTGTTGAAATACTCTCGTTGAAGTCGTAATACATGCTGTATACACTGTCCTCATCCTTTGACGCGCTGACCGCAACGGCGCCGCGCTCCTGTGTGATTTCACGGAGTTTTTTTCTGTATTCGGCATTGTCGCTTATTTCCTCGGCGATTATATCCATTGCCCCTTTGAGAGCTTCCTCAACTGTCATTACACCTTTTTCTTCATTAATATATTCAGAGGCCGCCGCTTCGGGATCAACGGAGTGATCCTGTCTGAGGAGTGTAAGCGAAAGGGGAAGCAGCCCTTTTTCTCTTGCAACAGTAGCCCTTGTGCGGCGCTTAGGACGGTAGGGACGGTAAATATCCTCCAGCTCGGAAACCGTTGCGGCCGCTTCAATAGCCTTTTCAAGCTGCGGCGTGAGCTTTCCCTGTTCATCTATGAGACGTATTATGTCCTCGCGTTTTTCGGCAAGCGACCTCAGGTATGTAAGACGCTTGTCAAATTCGCGCAGCGTCGTATCGTCAAGCGCTCCTGTTGCCTCCTTCCGGTACCGCGCGATAAACGGAATTGTGTTGCCGTCATCAATAAGGCCTATGACATTTTCTGCCTGCCATTCCTTAATACCGAGTTCATCACACAATATCCTTACTATATTTTTGTCTTTTTCTTCCATGTGTGCAAAACCTCCAAACTTTTGGTAACACAAATGATAATTTTGTAATAAAGCTGAAATATTTTTTCAAAAAATCTATGTACAAATCGTAATATTTGTGTTATAATTGTTACATACACAACATCTGGTGTTTTAATTTCTAAGAAAAAACCAGATGTGTACAAAAGCCTTCTTAAAACATTAAATTCATTATACCCTATTTTGGTTGAATTTACAAGGGTATAAGAAAAATCTTTTGGAGTCCGTAATAAAATTAAATATTTGTTGAAAAAAGACTTAAAAAAAGGGTTGCGTTTTTCTTCATTTTGGTGTACAATAATAGTGATTGGGAGCAAAATGGAGAGGATGGGAGGAAAAATGCCGGCGATGGGCGGTATTTGTGATTCCTTGCGTTGCTTTATGCATGGCTTCCATTTTACTTATGACAAAGGATTTACGGATTACAGGAGGTGAGATATACATGGCAGCGTTTGTTGATGAGTATGAGCGTCAGCTGGACGAGAGAGGAAGAATAATACTTCCGTCAAAGCTAAGAGAATGTGTAAGCGGTACTGTGTATATCACACAATCCACATCGGAGAAATGTCTGCATCTTTATACTGAGGAGGAGTGGAACAAGGTTGCCGAAAAGGTGAACCAGTTACCTACCGCCACCGACGTGAATGCTGCGGCATTTGTACGATTGTTCTTCGGCAAAGCAACCTCGGTAACGGTGGATAAGCAGGGGAGGATCCCTATTGCAAAGCGCCTTATTGATTTTGCCGGACTTTCAAAGGATGTTGTTCTTGTAGGCGCCAACACAAGGCTCGAAATCTGGGATTCCGCATACTGGACGGCATATCAGGAAAAGCTTTCCGAAAGCTTTATGGCTGAAAATATTCTGAAATATAATCTCAATATCTGATAAGGAGAGGGCAGATGGAATTCAAACATTATTCGGTTCTCCTGAAAGAGAGCGTTGACGCTCTGAAAATAGACGCTCACGGGATATATGTTGACGGAACCATGGGCGGCGGCGGTCATTCATATGAAATTCTCAGCCGCGGAGCCGGTAAGCTTATCGGAATAGATCAGGATAAGGATGCGATTGCCGCGTCTGTAAAAAGACTGGAGCCGTTCGGTGAAAGACTTGTTCCGGTAAACCGCAATTTCAGCGAGATCAAGGATATACTTGCAGAGCTTGGAATTGACGGGATAGACGGCGCTGTTCTGGATCTTGGAGTAAGCTCATATCAGCTCGATAATGCCGAGCGCGGATTTTCATATATGCACGATGCTCTGCTTGATATGCGAATGAACCGTGATGCAGAGCTCAGCGCGTATGATGTTGTTAACGAATACAGCAGGGAAGAGCTGACGCGCATTTTCTATGAATACGGCGAGGAAAAGTGGTCCGCAAGAATTGCGCAGTTTATTGTTGAAGAAAGAAGCAGAAAAAACATTGAGACAACAGGTGAGCTTGCCGGGATAATAAAGGCGGCGATACCTAAAAAAGCAAGACTTGACGGCGGGCATCCGGCAAAAAGGGTGTTTCAGGCTGTAAGAATTGAAGTAAACGGCGAATTAAAGATACTGGAGCAGGCTGTGCGTGATTTTGTCGACGTGCTTAATCCCGGCGGAACTCTCAGCATTATAACCTTTCATTCGCTTGAGGACAGGATCGTAAAGAAAACATTTGCACAGCTTGCGCAGGGCTGCACATGCCCGAAAAGCTTTCCGGTGTGCGTGTGCGGCAATAAGCCTGAGATAAAGGTCATAACAAGGAAGCCGCTTCTGCCTTCGGAAAAGGAGCTTAGTGAGAACTCAAGATCAAAAAGCGCAAAGCTGAGGATCGCAAAGAAGCTGTAAAAGTAATATGTATATGCAAGAGCTGCCACGGGGCGGCGTATCGGGAATGAGGAAAGTAAATTGACATACGGAAATCTGGCGTATAAGTATGATTATATAGATGGAAATAAAACAGGTTACCGAAGCCGTGAGAACAGACAAAGCGGGAAAGCTTCCGCAAATACTGCGTCGGAACAAATGCGGCGCGCGGCTGAAAGGAAAAAGACAAAGAAAATCAGCTTTCCTGCCAAGGTTGCATCAATAGTTGTTGTAACAATTTCGGCAATAAGTATGATAGTCCAGTTTGTTGAGGTAAAGGAAACCCTTGCCGTTCTGGATGAGGCAAAGACACAGTACGCGTTTGAACAGAGTGTTACCTCACAGAAAAGCTTTGAGCTGGAGCAGAGCATAGATTTGTCGAAAATTGAGCAGGAGGCGACAACACGCTTGGGCATGAAGCGTCCAGAGCGTCATCAGATTGTATATATAGATGTGCCTAAGGATGATGTTACGGAGAAAACTGCCGGTGAGGTAGAGGGCTTCAAAAACAGAGCTGTCGCTGTCGGTAAATCAATTATAAGTCATATTGTTGAATTTTTTAGCATATAAATATATATATATTAAAAGAAGGAATGATATAATTGAAATTACCTTCATTAAATGGTATAAAGAAAAAATCAATATTGATAATAGCAGCCTTGTTTTTCGGCTTTGCCGCGGTTATTGTGAGAATGGCATGGTGGCAGCTGATAAAGGGCAGCGAGCTGGCCGAGACCGCAAAGCGTATACAGACTGCCGATACTGTGGAAAAGGCCAACAGAGGCACTATATATGACAGAAACGGAATGGTTCTGGCAGAATCTGCGTCGGTAAAAACCCTGGTGTGCAACCCTCAGGAAATCAGCAAAAACGGTGACTTAAATACCTGTATATCGCTGATTTCTCCTATAGTAGGAATAAGCGATACAAAGCTCAGAGCATATTTCACAGAGGATGTGCAGTACCGTGTAATAAAAAAACGTCTTGCCGCTGAAGAAAGCGATCAGATCGAGGCGATGCTAAATCCTGAATATGAAGAGGAATCCGATTCCGAGGCAAAGGCAAGAAATGATGAGAAGAAACGTATAAAGAATGCTTTAGCCGGTATTTATTTTGAAAATGATACAAAGAGATATTATCCGTACAATGTGGCTTCACATGTTCTCGGCTTCACAGGCTATGACAGTGAAGGACTGCAGGGAATTGAAAAGAAGTTTGACGAGTATCTTTCGGGCGAAAACGGCGCTGTTTCCCAGAACAGAACGGCGAGCGGCGCGGATCTGACTGACCAGCAGGCGGAATATCTTACAGCAGCGCGGAAGGGCTGTGATGTGACTCTCACTATAGATGAAACCCTTCAGCACTTTCTTGAAACGCATCTTGAGGAGGCTGTTCAGAAGAATGAGCTGAAGGAGGGTGCTGCGGGAATTATAATGAACCCTAAGACGGGTGAAATTCTCGCTATGGCAACAAAGCCGGATTTTGACTGTAACAGCCCTAATGATCTTACACAGTTCCTTGAATACGCGTATGAATTTGAGCCTGTATATGAGGATGACGGTGATGATCCCGAGGCAACGGAGCGTCCTACGGAGGATCCGAATAATCTTTCGGACACCTATGTAGGCCAGGCGCGTACAAAGATGTGGCGTGATAAATGCATATCTGATACATATGAGCCGGGTTCAACCTTTAAGATCATAACTGCCGCTGCGGCGCTTGAGGAAAATGTTGTAACAGAGGACTCTAATTTCTACTGCCCGGGCTTCAAGGTTGTTGCGGACAGAAAGATCGAATGCGCAAATACATACGGACATGGCGCCGAGACTTTTGTAGACGGAGTAAAAAATTCCTGTAACCCGGTATTCATGGAGGTAGGACTTTCGATGGGAGCAGATACCTTTATGGATTATTTCAAAGCATTCGGGCTTACCGGAAAAACCGGTGTTGACCTTGTCGGAGAGGCAAGCGGTATATATTATGATACAATGAGTGAGGTTGACCTTGCAACGTCCTCCTTTGGACAGGGCTTTCAGGTTACACCGCTGCAGCTTGTAACGGCAATTTCGGCTGTAGTAAACGGTGGACAAAGAATGAGGCCGCTTATAGTAAAGAGTATAACCAACAGTGAAGGTGTGGTTAAGCGCTATGAGCCGGAGGTTGTAAACAGAGTTATTTCGGAAAAGACTTCTGCGATAATGAGAGATATCCTTGAACAGGTTGTTTCGGATCCCGATGCAACGGGTAAAAACGCATATGTCAAGGGCTACAGAATAGGCGGAAAGACAGGTACCTCGGAAAAGGGAAACAGAGAGCTGCGTAAGCGTATAGCTTCTTTTGTCGGGTTCGCGCCTGCAAATGATCCTGAGCTGGTATGTCTTGTAATGCTTGACGAGCCGCAGACAGAGAATAAATACGGCGGAACAATTGCCGCGCCTTTGGTTGGTGAGATTCTCGCGGAATCACTTGATTATCTGGGTGTCAGCAAGCAGTACAGCGATACGGAGACCCCGGATGTATTTGTTGAGGTTCCTGAGCTGAGAGGTCAGACACTGGGTGAAGCCGAGACATTGCTTGACGATAAGAATCTTAAATATATTGTAAAGGGTACCGGCGAGACTGTTGTTGATCAGCTTCCGGCACCGGATGAGCAGCTTGAGGAGGACTCGGTTGTGATCATCTATACACAGGACAGAGATGAGACAGATATGGTAACTGTTCCTAATCTTATGGGAACATCTGTATCGGATGCAAAATATATACTGAATAACCGCGGACTGAATTTTGAAATCAGCGGTGCGGGACACAGTGAGGCGAGCAGCGCATTTGCCATATCGCAGACAGTGCAAAGCGGTACAGAGGTGTTACCGGGAACGGTAATAGGCGTTGAATTCAGACAGCAGACTAATGATTAATTGCGAATAGCGGGGGTGTTATAATGTTAGCAAAAGAATTATTCGGGGAGCTGTATAATGATGAGCTTCGTGATATTGACATAACGGGAATAGTCTATGATTCAAGAAAAGTGGCAGACGGTAATGTATTTGTGTGCATAAAGGGCTATGAAACAGACGGACACAAGTACGCTGCGTCAGCCGCAAAGAACGGAGCCGCGGTAATTGTAGCGGAGGATAAGCTGGAGGTTGACATTCCGGTCGTATATGTAAAGGACTCGAGAAAGGCTATTGCGAAGCTTGCATGTACCTTCTACGGTGAGCCGGCAAAGAAGCTGAGTCTTGTCGGAATAACAGGAACCAACGGTAAAACCACGATTACCTATCTTGTAAAAAGCATTCTTGAAACGGCGGGAAAGAGAGTAGGCGTAATAGGTACAAATCAGAATATAATCGGTGACAAGGTGCTTCTCACAAAGAGCACAACACCAACGACTCCGAATGCGCTCGAATTGCAGCAGCTGTTTACGGAAATGGTTTATAACGGCGCGGATTACGTTGTTATGGAGGTTTCTAGCCATGCGCTGGAGCTTGGACGTGTACATGGCTGTGAATTTGCTGTGGGTGTATTCACAAACCTTACACAGGATCATCTTGATTTCCATAAAACTATGGAAAACTACCTTAACGCAAAGGCAAAGCTGTTTGATATTTCAAAGAAGGGTGTTGTAAACTTCGATGATGAAGGCGGCAGGAAGATTGTCGCAAAGGGCGGATGCGCTGATATTATGAAGGTAGGTCTCGAGGACGGATGCGATCTTAAGGCGGAAAATATAAGATTTTCATCGCGCGGCGCCGAATTTGATATGATCTATAAGGGCGGAAGATATGCTGCAAAAATTCAGATACCCGGACGCTTCAGCGTGTATAACGCGATCTGCGCCGCGGGTGCAGCATTGCAGCTTGGAATTGATATTGAAACGGTAGTTGAAGGGCTTGCAAAGGCAACGGGTGTTGTAGGACGTGTTGAGGTTGTTCCCACAGATACCGATTATACTGTGATTATCGACTATGCGCATACTCCGGATGGCCTTGAGAATATAATTAACTGTGTCAAGGGCTTTGCCGAGGGCAGAACAATAACGCTGTTCGGCTGCGGAGGTGACCGTGACAACACAAAGCGCGCAGTTATGGGTGAGATTGCCGGACGTCTTTCTGACTACAGCATAATTACCTCGGATAATCCGAGAACCGAGGACCCGGAGCTTATAGTCCGAGAGATTGAAGAGGGTATGAAGCGAACCAACGGTAAATACACGCTTATAACAGACCGCCGCGAGGCAATAGGATATGCGCTTGACATTGCGCAGAAGGGTGATGTGATCATTCTTGCGGGCAAGGGTCAGGAAACCTATCAGATAATCGGTAAGGAAAAGTTTGATTTTGACGAAAGATTAGAGGTTTATAAGCACTTAAAGAAAAATTAAGAGCCACAAAAGACAAGGAGGGGACTGCCGTTTTTCGGCAGCCCCTTATTGTGAATATATATAGGAGGCATTTTATGCAGGTCTTAACGATAAAGGATATCTTGCGCGCAACAAACGGCGAGATTATTTCAAAAACGAGTAATTCTGCCGGACTGGAGATTACAGGTATAACAAGGGACTCACGAGAAGTAGGTGACGGTATTCTGTTTGTTCCTTTGAAGGGAGAGCGTGTTGACGGACATGATTTTGTAAAATCCGCATTGGAGCACGGGGCATCCGCGGCGCTTACGGAAAAGGATATTGAACGCGCAAACGGTACTCTTATCCGTGTAAAGGATACAAGGAAAGCAATGGGTGACATTGCCCGTTATTATAAAAAGAAGTATTTTGTTCCTTCTGTCGCCATAACAGGCAGCGTCGGAAAGACGACAACAAAGGACATGGTTTATGCTGTTCTCTCAGCGCATTATAATACGCTTAAAACACCTAATAATTTCAATAATGATATCGGTGTGCCTCTTACCATATACGGTCTTCGTGAAGAGCATGAGATGGCAGTAATTGAAATGGGAATGAACCATTTCGGAGAGATCGAGTATCTTGCAGGTATCGCGCTCCCGGACGCGGCAATCATAACAAATATAGGAATGTCCCATATTGAAAATCTCGGCTCACAGGAGGGCATCTTCCGGGCAAAGATGGAGATCACAAAGCTGTTTACTGAAAAGAATACCCTGTTTGTAAACGGTGACGATAAGTTCTTAAAGACCGTGACAGGAGGCCCGTACAGGGTAGTAAAATATGGTCTTGACCCTGCAAATGATGTTTATGCGAAGGATATAGAAAACAACGGACGCTCCGGTGTGGAGTTTACGGTTGTATATGACGGCGGAGAGTTCAGAGCGGCGGTTACACAGCCGGGAGTACATAATGTATATAACGCTCTTGCGGCGGTATGCGCCGGATTCCATTTCGGCGTGAGCGTTGAGGAATGTATAAAAGGTCTTAAGGAATGTGAGTATACCTCTCAAAGGCTTGAAATAATTGAGCATAACGGCATTGAGATAATCAATGACTGCTATAACTCATCGCCTGATTCAATAAGGGCGGCTCTCAAGGTGCTTAAGGCTTCGGCTAAAAGTAATAAGCTTGCAATTCTCGGCGATGTGCTTGAAATGGGTGATTTTGCGGAAAAGGCGCACTATGATCTCGGTAAGGATGTAGCCGAAAGCGGTATAGATATGCTTATAACAGCCGGTGAAAATGCCGCAAGAATTGCGGAGGGCGCTAAGGACAGCGGTTTTGATAATGTTAAGGTATATGAAACTACAGAGGATGCCGCACAAGCAATAGACGGACTTGTTAAGTCGGGCGACAGCGTACTTGTAAAGGCATCACACGGAATGCATTTTGAAAAAATAACGGAAGCAATAAAAAGTCTCTAAGAAAGGATAAAAAACAATGAAAGAATTTTTAGGCGCAACTCTGCTCTCACTCGTGCTCGCGTTTGCAATCACGGCAGTGCTGGGACCTGCATTTATAAAATGGCTGCATAAGCTGAAATTCGGACAGGAGATACGTGAGGAAGGTCCTGCGTGGCATCAGAAAAAATCGGGAACACCAACGATGGGCGGTATTATGTTTATCGTCGGAACAGGTATTTCAGTTGTAATAAATCTTGTTTTTATGAAGGTTATGGGAAATCTGTCGGACGTTGTTATGAAGGCGCTTGTTCTGTTTATAGTGTCATTGGGATTCGGAGCAATCGGATTTGTAGATGATTATATCAAGGTTGTAAAAAAACGTAATCTCGGACTTACAGCGTTGCAGAAATTCCTTCTTCAGCTCGCATTTGCCGCTGTATATGTGGTAGTTATGTACTTTATGGGTCTGCTGAGGACGGATGTAATTATTCCGTTTGTAAGATACCCCATAACAATACCGATGTGGCTTTATATTCCGTTTGTAATGTTTGTTGTTGTGGGAACAGTTAATGCGGTAAATCTTACTGACGGTCTTGACGGTCTTGCCTCAAGCATAACTGCTGTTGTTGCAATTTTCTTTGCGGCGTATGCATTTTTCAGAGCCGGCAGCGCGCCTGAAATGGGTGTAAGCATTTACGGTATGGCGCTTCTGGGAGGCTTGCTGGGATTTCTCATATTCAATAAATATCCGGCAAAGGTATTTATGGGTGATACGGGCTCGCTGTTCTTAGGCGGCGCCGTTGCGCTTATGGCGGTGGATCTCAATATGCATCTGTATCTGATCATTGCAGGCTTTATATATTTTGCTGAAACACTTTCGGTAATAATACAGACATCATATTTTAAATATACAAAGAAAAAGTATGGCGAAGGCCGAAGGGTGTTTTTAATGACTCCTATTCATCACCACTTTGAAAAGCTGGGGTGGAAGGAAACAAAGGTCGTAGGAGTATTTACACTCGTTACATTCTGTCTTTGTGTAATAGCATTTTTTGCATAAAAGGAAAGGAGCTGTATATGGCAAATTCGGAATACGGCCGCGGAACAAGACGGGTGACAGCTTCTGAAAGCCTGACAAAGCGCAGAAACAGCGAAAAACGAACAGCAGAACGCAGAACATCATCAACAAACACACAAAGAACAATACGACAGCCTTCCGGGACAGCCGCATCCCGCGGCGCGTCATCTCAAAGCAGGTCTGCAAGGACTGCCGGAAGAACAAGCCGGACAACGGTGCGTGATGAAAGGCCGGTACGCCGGGCTTCGGCTAAAAAGAGCAGAGCCGGGGTGAAAAAGCCGCTGAGGGAACAGAGTGTAAAAGCCGGGGAGCTTGATTATACACTGCTGTTTCTCATAATACTTATTGTTGCTTTGGGACTTATTGTAATGCTTTCAGCATCGGCGCCTACCGGTAAAAGTATACACGATGACTCATATTATTTCTTCAAGCGGCAGTTGCTGTTTATAGTTATGGGCTTTGTAGGCATGTACATAATTTCAAGAATTGATCTGGAAAGATATCAATATCTTATACCTCACGCTTTCTGGGCCTGCGTGCTGCTGCTTATACTTGTTCTTATACCGGGTATAGGAGTAAAGGTGAACGGTGCCCGCAGATGGCTTAATATTCCGTTCATTCAGTTCCAGCCGTCAGAGCTTATGAAGCCGGTTATAGCGATGTATATTGCCGACCTTGTAAGGCGGGGGCATATTGATCTTCATAAGCTGAAGGATAATCTGAAGTGTGTGGTATATATCGGTATAGTCGCGTTGCTGCTCATGTGTGAAACACATCTCAGCGGTACGATCGTTATAGTAGGTATTGCCATATGCGTTATGCTTGCCGGAGGAACTCCGGTAAAGTCCGTAATATTTGCGGGTATAGCCCTAATGATAATGGTGTTTGTATACCTTCAGTTCGACCCGACCCGAATGGAAAGAGTTAATTCGCTTATTGACCCGTTTGCGGACGCGCAGGACAGCGGTTATCAGATATCACAGAGCATATATGCGATCGGCTCAGGCAGGCTTTTCGGACTGGGACTGGGTCAGAGTGTTCAGAAGTATTCGCATCTTCCTGAGCCGTACAATGATTTTATTTTCGCCATTGTATGCGAGGAGCTTGGCTTTGTCGGCGGTGTTGTCGTAATTCTTCTGTTCGCGGCGCTGTTTTTAAGAGCGATGACTGTCGCGGTCAAGGCGCCGGATACGTGGTCAACGCTTACCTGTATCGGTATTGCGTCTCAGCTTGGTATTCAGGCAGTTCTGAATATGGGCGTTGCGGTTTCCATAATACCGAACACGGGTGTATCGCTGCCGTTTTTCAGCTATGGCGGTACGTCTATTTTCATACTTCTGCTGGAGATGGGTATATTATTGAATATTTCAAGAAAGAGTGTAAAAAATTAATTTATAAAGAGGGAATAACAAATGAGAGTAATATTTGCCGGCGGCGGCACAGGCGGACATATCAATCCGGCAATTTCAATTGCCGACTATGCTAAAGCGCATGACAAAAGCTTTGAGGCATTGTTTATAGGAACACGCAAGGGACTTGAAACAAAGCTGGTTCCCAAGGCGGGATATGATATAAAATATATTGATATCGCGGGCTTTGACCGTAAGAATATGCTGAAGAATGTCAGCGTAATTAAAAAGCTTATAAAGGCTCAGCGTGATTGCCGAAAAATAATACGCGATTTCAAGCCTGACTGCGTAGTATGCACAGGCGGATATGTAAGCGGTCCCGTTGCTATGGCTGCTTCTAAGGAGGGAGTAAACGCTCTTATCCATGAGCAGAATGTTTATCCGGGACTTACGGTAAAGGGCTCGGAAAAGTATGTTAAGTATCTTGCGCTGAGCTTTGACGAGACGGTAAGCTTTTTAAAGAATAAGGATAAATGCGTTGTAACAGGCAATCCGATAAGGACGGAGATACTTAAAGCGGATAAGGAGTCGGCGCGCAAAAAGCTTGGACTTAAAAAGACCTCGTTTATTCTGATATTCGGCGGAAGTCTCGGCGCTGACAGAATAAATGAGACTGTTATTTCAATGCTTCCCCGCATAAAGGAGAATAAGAACATTAAGCTTCTGTTCGGAACAGGTGAGCGCAACTATGAAAAGGTGCTCCAAAGAGCGAAGGAGCTTGGAATAACGGATAAGGATAAGAATATCGAAATAACTCCCTATATAGATAATATGGCGCAGGTAATGGCGGCGGCCGATATTGTGGTTGCTCGTTCGGGCGCGATCACCGTTTCGGAAATTGCGGCTCTGGGCAAGCCGTCAATTCTGATTCCGTCACCTAATGTGGTGAGGAATCACCAGGAGCAGAATGCGCGTGAATTTGAGCGCAACGGCGCCGCGGAGGTTATAACAGAGGATGAGCTTTCACCTAAGGTGCTTTATGAAAAAATAGAAAAAATGCTCAGTGACAGCAGCTATCTTGAACGTATGTCTGATAATCTTAAAAAGATTGCAAAAACAGACGCGCTTGAAAAGCTTTATAAGCTTATGCTCGATATGTCAAAAAAGTAATAAAATAAACACACATGCCGCGGCATGTGTGTTTATTTTATCTGTTATTTATGAATGTGTCAACAATTGTATTGATCATTGTGACATTGTCTTCATCTGCTCCGTTATTTATTGTTGCGTTTATAATATAGGCTGTACCGTCCTCGGAAAAGAAGGTGCTTACAATACCTTTAAGCACTTCATTATCAATTGAGGTATAAGTGTATTTATAGCCCTCATAGGCATCATCCTTGCTGATATTGAAATAGCCTGTTATATCAATTGAATTGTCACTCTCAAGCATCTTCATAAGCTCGGCAGTTGAAGTGATCCTTTGAGCAGAATTTGATTTGGAAATATTGATCAGATCAGGATTCTCATAACCTCCCGCAACTGTAATAGTTACGTTGTCAGGGTCAGAATCGTCAATTGTGCTGCCCTCAGGGAGCTGTATGGAGAAGCTGCCGTCGGCGCTGGTATATTCGGTATAGCCCTCAAGAGGCGCATATGCGCTGAACACGGTTATTGTAGGATCGGCATGTACCGGCTCCAATGTAGCTGTGTCGGCATTGTCAGAAACGGAGCCGCATCCGCTGATTGCAGTTATAAGCAATGAAGCTGCTGCGAGTGAACAGATTGTACTTTTTTTCATGAAAAAACCTCCTGTTTACTTGAATTTTTAGTATATAATATACCAAAATACGATTTTTGTCAAGCTTTTTACAGAATATTCTCTATTTTAATACGAGAATTTTTGGGGAGATGCCCGAAAAGGAAGGAAAGAGAACGTGACTTTGCAAGAGCATCATATTTAAGACGGCCCGCGGAATATGCTTTCAGTTCTGCGAGATTCATTTCGATGTTATCAATCTCCTCATGGTTGCCGATGGCTGAGAAGAAAGGCTCGTATTGTTCGATATATTCGTACAGGACAGAAATAGATGTATCCGCGGATTCAAAATCATCATTTTCGAGAGCTAAAATAATCTTGTTATTTTCTTCAACGAGATTGTCGGATATTTTTTCAAGATGGCCAAGCGAAAAAAAGCTGCATATTATTATGACAAATGCGAGAGAAAGCGCGATAAAAAAGCTTTTCATACAAATTCACCTCCGTCCGGGATTTTTCAGCTGAATAAAAAGCTCTCCCTCCGCGTCAATTGACGCTATGAAAACCTCATTGATGCTCTTTGCGCCGTGTTTTTTTAATTCATCGGTAAGCTCGTTCTTTGTTTTGCCGCTGCGCCTCAGCTCATATTCATTCAGCTGCCCGTCCGCAATAACGGTGCAGGGCAGTCCGTCACGTCTTACATCTGTGAGCTTCATATCCTCAACTGTGACAGGTCTTGCCTTATCCCGCGGAATAACGGACAGCTTGCCGCTTGTTTCAATGACGGCAACCTCGACATCGGAAATATCGTGGCAGCCGTTGAGCCGCAGCTCCTCTAAAAGGTCGTCAAGATTAAAGCGCAGCCTTTCAAGCTCCTGTTCATTGATTTTTCCGTTATAAATTACAACGGACGGCTGACCGACAACAAATTTTCTTACAAGCTTGCTTTTCAGACTGAGATATGAGGTTATCACCTCCGCCATAATGAGCGTAAGCACCGGAATGATGCCTGAAAGCAGCGGAATATCGACCGATTCCATAGGCACTGTTGCAAGATCTGATATCATAATTGCAACAACAAGCTCAGAGGGCTGAAGCTCGCCGATCTGACGCTTGCCCATGATACGAAGCGCTGTAATCACAACCGCATATAAAATTAATGTACGTATAACAACAATTATCATCATCAACACCCATTATAAGCTTTGACATAATTTTCGGTTATTATACATTTGGTTGCAAATTCAGCGCAGACAAAGGCAGGTGTCAGTTGTTTTGTACATCAGATGTGATATTATATACACAAGAAATAATCGGGAGGTTTGAAAATGGGAAATGT
>JBJEIV010000077.1:0-3770 GCA_051877395.1 Candidatus Ornithomonoglobus sp. | reverse complement strand
GAACTACAGGAAGATTTTCCTCATACTCACTGATGGCCGCTATAGCGCCAAGCTTTGTAAAGCTTGTATTATCGGTATAAACATAGGTCGTGTCCTCGCCATTTACGTTAACAGTAACAGTATACTCGTCCTCGTCAATGTCAACAAACTTACCTCTTACAAACGAATAATCGCATTTTTCAACGGCTCTGTAAAGCATAACAGCCATCTGCGCTCTCGTAACTGTACCGTCCGCCTGGAATTGATTATCAATACCATTCATTATACCCTGATCTGTTACATACTGAACATAAGGTCTTATGTTAGTAGGGATCGAAGCGGCATCAGTATAGCCAAGCGATATTGAAGCGGCTTTTGCTTCTGCCTCACCGCCCATTGCCTTTGTGATAATGATTGCGGCCTCACCTCTTGACATGTCCTCATTTTTGACGCTGCCTTTTATATATGTTGTAAGGTCTGACTTTACCAATGCGCCCTTATAGAGCATGTACGCGATTTCCTCCTCACCCCAGGGGAGCGAGCATGCTGTTATATCGTCCGCATATGTCTCAAGAGCCAGCTCAAGGAGCTCCATGTTATCGGCATCATAGCATCCCATCGCGCGGGAAAAAAGCGCAATACACTGGAGCTTTGTAATATTGCTGTCCGGAGCAAATTCTGTGTCGGACACACCGTTTATATATCCCGCATCAGCCATTGCTTTTATCTCAGATGCGCACCATGAGTACTGACTTCCTACAATATCGGTAAACGTACCTGCTGCCAACGCGGGCTGTATCATAGCAGAACAGCAAGCGGCAGCCGCAAGCACAGCTATTATTTTCTTGTTCATAATATCATCCTCCCTGCTCTGCGTATATATGCTTTTACCAAATTTTCTATATTCAATGTAATGTAATGGAGAAAACCCAGTGAAAAGATGTCTTAACAGCATGAATTAAATATTCTTAAAATACAAAGCGCTTAATGCATGCTATATAGGTTCAGCAGAGACCACTATATAAAATTACACAATTATTATAACATATTTAAAAACTATTATCAAGATGTTTTTTATTACATTTTCATGACATTGGTGTTAACATTTAATGTATTTACAGACATTTTTACTATAATAGCTATTTACAATTCTTTAGATTTAATGTATAATATATTTATTACAGCTACGGAGGTACAATCCACCATGAAGAAAATAACAGCATTTATCACTGCCTCATGCATTGCAGCGGCTTCACTTTCCGTATCCGCTGCGGATACTTCAGACGATTATATAGAATATATTACGCTTACCGGACTTGACAGCAGCGAATACTACACTATTTGCGCAAAGGCTCATAATCCGGACATTGCCTCGGATGCAGTTCTTTTTGCCGGAGACAGGACCACCGTTATTCCTGTCGGATTTTCTACGGTATATATCCGGGGAGTGAAGCCGGAAAACGGAAAAATTATTGCAGGGTACACAGCGCGTGAGGGTTTTGACGTCGTTATCGACAGCATTACCGGGGAGACTGGTGAAGAATATACGTTCCTTCAGGGCGGCGACATAACTCAGGCAAACTATATAGCCTCGCTTGGCGGCACATATTACGATCCTGACGGTAAGGAGGGCGATCCCGTGTCAATTCTTGCCGAAAACGGGGTAGGTCTTGCGCGTATCCGTCTTTCAAACACAACGGGAAAGGGCACCGGTGACGGAGACTATTATCTTCCCGCCGGTTTTCAGGATCTTGACGATTGTCTTGACCTGTGCCGCCGCGCAAAGGAAAACGGAATGCAGATCGAATTTACCTTTAATCTTTCCGATTACTGGTCGAATGCCGAGCGGCAGATCGTTCCGTCCCAATGGGCGGCGCAGATCAAATCGGAGCTTGGATATGATATAACCGATACGGATTTTCTTAAGTCCATGACAGCCGCCGAAAAAAAAGAAATAACCGAAAAACTCACTGAAATTCTGTATAATTACGTTAAGGAGGTCATGGAAAAGCTTGCGGCGCAGGGTACCACGCCCGAATACGTTTCCATCGGCAACGAGGTAAACGGCGGACTTCTGTTCCCCTTCGGAACGGCATATGATATGCAGCTCAGCTCACATAATCTCAATACGGTATGGGGCGACGCGCAGTCGGAGGAGGATATAATAACTCCCGCCGAAACGGAAGCTCTTGCGGGCTTTATGAACGCGGGTTATGATGCGGTCAAGGCGGTATCACCCGATACACAGGTCATAATCCACCTTGCTGAGGGCGCTAAATTTAACGCGTACACATGGACGCTTGATTTATATAAAAATGCCGGAGCCAAATTTGATATTTTAGGCGCCTCCTATTATCCCGCATGGTCGGACAATACCGTTGAGGGCTGCGTTGACTTCTGCAACAGGGTATATGAAAAATACAATATGCCGATAATGATCATGGAAACAGGCTTTAACTGGAACGCGACAATGAAGAACGGAAATCCGGGACAGCTTTGGGATATTGACGCATACAAGGATAAATACCCGCCGTCAAAGGAAAGCCAGAAGGCATATCTTGCCGACCTCTATAACGGTCTGAAATCGGTAGATGGCGGAGCGTGCATAGGCGCGATATACT
The DNA here is from genome assembly GCA_051877395.1 of Candidatus Ornithomonoglobus sp. GTDB lineage: Bacteria > Bacillota > Clostridia > UBA1381 > UBA1381 > Ornithomonoglobus. The sequence goes on along the minus strand of JBJEIV010000077.1, from coordinate 1,170 downwards.
GGGATCCGATCATGATACACGTTGAGGACCCCGCCCGTCCGGGCGAAAGCCTTTCCGGCTGGGCAATAAGGGAGAGCGACGACGGTACAGAACCTGATATAGTTGAAAATACAACCTTCTTTGATTTTGACGGTAATGCGCTGCCGGTATTTGACGTACTCAGTTCACACGGATTAAAGTCCGCATCGGCTGTTCTCGCAGAATACGATGCAAACGGAGCGCTGCGCGGCGTCTCCACATTAAAAACTGTTGTCCCGCCGGAGACTCTGAAGGATTTTACCGGATGGGTGGACGATAGTCAAAAGCTGTTTGTTTTCAGCAAATGACGCACAAATCTGAAAGGATCTGATTAAAATAAAAAGCTTTATCAAACGTCAGCCGCCCGCGCGGCTTATAGTCTGCGGTTTTGCTGCCGTAATAATACTCGGCGCGCTGATACTCATGCTTCCTGTATCGCTTAATGACAGTGAGAGCCTTAGTTTTCTGAATGCGCTGTTCACCTCAACAAGCGCGGTGTGCGTTACAGGTCTTGTTACTGTCGATACCGGAGATACCTTTTCCGTATTCGGAAAAATCATTATCTGTCTGCTTATCCAGACAGGCGGACTTGGCGTCGCCACTGTCGGAGTTATGGTAATACTTGCCGCCCGGGGCAGAATGGGAATGAGAGAAATGAGCTTTATCCGCGAGGCGTTCAATATATCCGGCTATGCGGAGCTTAAAACGCTCTTCAAAAGGATCCTTTGTATCACCTTCGGAATTGAGACAGCGGGCGCGATATGCTGCTTTTTGGTGTTTATACGCTATTTTCCGCTGCCAAAGGCGATAGGAATAAGCATATTCCATGCGGTGTCTGCCTTTAACAATGCCGGCTTCGATATCTTCGGCGGCGGGAGCAGTCTTATTCCCTACAACGCTGATGTTCCGCTGAATATTATAACAATGCTGCTTATAATTCTCGGAGGTATCGGCTTTCTTGTAATGACCGATGTATACGAAAAAAGATGCTTCGGTAGGCTGCGTCTCAGCACAAAGGCCGTTCTTGTAACAACACTGATACTTATCGTGTGCGGCGCACTGCTTCTGAAGCTGACGCTTGACATAACCTGGCTGGGCGCGCTCTTTCAGAGTGTTTCAACCAGAACCGCAGGCTTTGCCAGCTTTGATTTC
>JBJEIV010000076.1:0-3777 GCA_051877395.1 Candidatus Ornithomonoglobus sp. | reverse complement strand
GTACAAGCTTTGTGAGCAGTCCGCCCGCGAACATAATTACAGAAACCGCGAGCGTTGCAGATGCCGCGACAGGAGCTGAAGCTCCAAGGGATATTAATAATAAAATTACAGCTATTATAAAGTAAGTATATGGTTCCATGTTTATAAGTTCCTTTCTGTATGAAATATGCTCACGGAACGAACGCTTGTTCCGAACATCTGTTCGTATTATAACATAAGTTTTTTAAAAATGCAAGTCTTTTTTTGAGAATTGTCCCATAAAAAGAACGAAATTCTGCAAAAATATACAGTATGGGATATAAACGGGACTGAGAGGAGTAAAGTTTGGAAAAAGATAAGCGGCGCATCTCGCCGTCATTCGGGGCTTGACGTACACAAAGTACAACTGCGCCCCGCATAACGGCAACCTGCTTGATTCTTTTTTCCAAACAGTATTGGTGAAAGGAGTTCGGATTAAAAAATGACTATTTTATATGAGGTTCATAACGGTTTATATGTAAACATGACAAACAGATGCCCGTGCGCCTGTTCGTTCTGCCTGAGGCAGGATAAGGGGAGCAGCAGTCTTTACGGCAACCTTTGGCTTGAGCGTGAGCCGTCCGTTGACGAGGTGATATCGGAGTTTAAAAAACGAGACCTTTCAAAGTACGATGAGATAGTATTCTGCGGCTTCGGAGAGCCGTCGGAGAGATTATACGATATTTTTAAGGTATGTGATTTCTTAAGAACTATAACAAAGCTGCCGATAAGAATAAACACAAATGGTATGGCAAACCTCATATGGGGCAAAAATGCGGCGCCGGATTTTGAGGGAAGAATAGACGTTGTTTCAATAAGCCTTAATACGCCGAACAAAGAACGCTATTATGAAATAACAAAATGTAAATTCGGCATAGATTCCTTTGACGCAATGCTTGAATTTGCGGGCGAGGTAAAGAAATACGTCAAACAGGTTGTGCTTTCAACTGTTGCAACGACCATAACAGAGGAGGAGGAGCGGCAGTGCGCGGATATTTGCGGCAGACTCGGTGTGACGTACAGGATAAGACCGTTTGAGAGCTTTGAGGGGGATAAAAAATGAACAGAATAACGCAGACGGCTTGCGCAATGTATGAGTATATGAAGGGCGATATAAAAAGAATAAACCATTTTACAAAGGTGCATGATTATGCCGCGGTAATCGGTGAGGCAGAGGGGCTCGGCGCGCGGGAGCAGGAAATCCTTGAGGTGACGGCATATACTCACGATATAGGAATTAAGCTGAGCGAGGAAAAGTACGGCAGCTCAAGCGGTTATTATCAGCAGATAGAGGGACCGGACGAGGCGGAAAAGCTTCTCAGACCGATAGGCTTTGATAACGAATTTATTGAAAGAGTAAAGTATCTTATTTCGCGCCATCATAAGTATAATAATATCGACGGCATGGACTGTCAGATACTTATTGAGGCTGATTTTATAGTAAACTGCGATGAGGACAACGTAAAGATAGACACGATAAATGATGTCTACAGCAAGATATTCAGAACGGAAACAGGCAAGAAAATAATGCGCTGCCTGTTTGACGCAAGGGAGGTATAACAGTGTGGATAGCATTGGCGGCCGCGTACGGACTGCTTAAAGGCATACGGGACGTGATGAAAAAGGCTGCTCTGCAAAAGAGCAGCATAATTGAAGTATTGTTCTTTTACACGCTCCTGAGCTTTGTTTTCGTACTGCCGTGGACAAAAGAGGCTTTTGCGATGTTTGACGGCGGAGCGCATTATCTGGCGCTTATCGCTGTAAAATCGCTTATAATATATATAGCGTGGATATGCTCCTTCAGAGCAATTGAAAGGATTCCTATAGGCTTCTTCGGGCTTATGGATATGTCAAGGGTCATAATAACCTCGGTAATGAGCGTAACGCTGCTCGGTGAAGCAATGAGCCTTGACAAGGCGATCGGAATGGTGCTTGTGCTTGACGGGCTTGTAATGCTGAACGTTGCAAAGAACAATCCGTCGGGCGGCGGAGAGGGTGTAAAACCAAGATACATAATACTTGTCCTCATATCCTGCTGCATGAATTCATGCTCGGAAATACTTGATAAATGGTTCATGCGGCCGGAAACGGGAATAACCACGGGACAGCTCCAGTTCTGGTATCTGTTCTTCATGGTGGTATTCTATCTCATACATATAATAGTAAAGAGAATACATATTGATTTCAGACATATATATAAAAACTACTGGATCATAATTCTTGCGATCCTATTTGTTGTGGGTGATAAGTGTCTGTTCATCGCAAATCAGACCGGCTCGGTGATCCCGCTGACTCTTCTCAAGCAGTGCGCCGTAATAATTACGATACTCGGCGGCAAGGTGGTATTTAAGGAAAAGAATACCTTGTTCAAGCTGCTCTGCGCGGTTGTCGTCATATGCGGTATTGTGGTCGGGGTAAGAGTGTAGATTTTATATATGCGAAATAATCTTGAAAAAGCTGTCTTACTGTGATATACTGTTACTGTAAAAATAACAGGGAGTGACAGTGAATGAAATTACTTGATTTTATAGACGCATCGCCGACGGCGTTCCATGCCGTTGCAAATGTGAAAAGAATACTGATTGAAAACGGCTTTGCCGAATTATATGAATGTGACGTGTGGAGACTGCAAAACGGCGGCAGATACTTTGTAACGAGAAACGGCTCGTCAATAATAGCCTTTGAGGTGCCGCTGTATAATTACAGGGGGCTTGCGGTGTGCGCATCCCACACGGATTCGCCGTCCTTTAAGCTGAAATCCTCGCCGGAGCTGCCGGAGGTGAATGGTTTAGTCCGTCTTAATGTTGAGGGCTACGGCGGAATGGCGCGGGAAACGTGGTTTGACAGACCGCTTTCAGTCGCGGGAAGAATTGCCGCGGCGGACGGTGACGGAATAAAGGAGCTGCTTGTAAATATTGACCGTGATATTGCGGTGATACCGTCGCTTGCGGTGCATATGGGAAAGGCGCGCTCCGAGGAGAGGGTCAATATACAGAATGAGATGCTGCCGCTGCTGCGTTCGGATAAGGCGCAGAATGAGCTGATCGGGCTGATTGCCGCTGACGCGGGAGTAGAGCCGGAGGATATAAAGGGGTGCGATCTTTATTTATACAACCGCGAAAAGGGAACGTTTTTCGGCGCTGATAATGAGTTTATAGCAAGCGGAAGAATAGATAATCTTGAAAACGTGTATCTGTCGCTTTCCGCGCTGCTTGCTTCAAGGGAAACCGCAAAGAAAACCGAAATGCTCAGAATTTTTGCGGCATTCGATAACGAGGAAACCGGCTCGCTTACGCGTCAGGGCGCGGAATCGACCTTCCTTGACGAAACGATTGAAAGAATAAATGACGCGTTGGGAGTAAACCGCGCCGAATATATGCGCCGTCTTGCGTCAAGCTTTGTAATGTCGGTTGACAATGCCCATGCGATGCATCCGAATTATGCGGCAAAGGCAGACCCGGTAAACCGTCCGAGACTTAACGGCGGCGTAGTGCTGAAATTCAATGCATCGGGCAGATATACGACCGATGCGGTGTCGGCGGCAGTCGTAAGAACCCTTGCGGAGCGCGCGGGTGTTCCGATGCAGGAGTATCACAACCGCAGCGACATCTCCGGCGGCTCAACACTCGGAAATCTTATGAACCGTCACATATCCGTAATGTCCGCCGATATAGGTCTTGCGCAGCTTGCGATGCACTCGGCGTATGAAACGGCGGGAGCGAAGGACACGGAGCATATGGAAAGACTTCTGACGGAATT
>JBJEIV010000075.1:0-3787 GCA_051877395.1 Candidatus Ornithomonoglobus sp. | reverse complement strand
GAGCTGATCCTGTTCCAGCCGCTTGCATATGATAATAATAAGGTGTTCTTTATAGCGTATATGATTCTTATCATGATAATTGCGGACTGGATGCTTAAAATGTGGGACGCGCTCAAGAATGTCAGAGGCCGCGCGTATCTTGCCGTTATTGTTGTAGCGGCGGGAACGCTTTCGGGCGCGCTTACGATATGCAGAGAGTATTACAGCGGAGTTGCAACGGACGGCAACGGCAGATGGCAGATATATTCCGCTGATGATCTTGCCATGGCTGAGTATATAAAGGATAATCTCCCGTCTGATGCAAAAATTCTGACAGGCACCCAGCTGCATAATCCTGTATATGTTCTCAGCGGAAGGGATATATACCTCGGACCGGGCAATTTTGTAAGCACGCACGGCATGGGCGCAAAGTACAGCGAAATGCAAAGTGAAATGAAGAAGGCTTACAGCGGCTCATATGATAATCTGATACGTTTCTGTAAAGAAAACGATATTGATTATGTATATGTCGGACCGAGTGAGCAAAGCGAACTGAACCCGAATATGACATCAATAAATAAGCTTGAAAAGGTATATTCGGTGGGATCGGATACTTTGTATAAGGTAAAATAAATATGATCAAAGGCTGTATCAAAACAGAGCTGATTCTGTTTTGATACGCCTCCTGCATCTATATAATCAAATATCTTAAGCCCTAATTCATAAAAGAATAAAAACAACTCCTTAAAAATTTTTAGTATACTTTATTTTTAACTCTTAAAAAATATTTTCAGAGGAGCTTGATCTCCCAAAAAGGATTTAATGTAAACAATACACTTTCTTTTAATCGGGCTGTTGAAGCCTTTATTGCAGTGCTTTTATTTGATCAAAGTTTTAATATAATAATGATATCATCTTTTTAAATATATGAACGTTTTTGTAAGATTTTTATATGGTATTTTTAATATAGTTATGATATAATTATAACGCTATTATAAATTGAGAGGTATTAAGATGATATATTTTGATTATGCCGCAAATACCCCGGCAGATGAAAGAGTTCTGGAGGCGTTTTGCCGCGTTACGAGAGAATTCTATGGGAATCCTAATTCGCCACATTCAATGGGTCTGGCGGCGAAGGAACGCATCAATGCTGCCATAGACGGTATTCTGAGCTGCTTTAATGCGGAGGACGCGGTGCTTACGTCAGGCGCGAGTGAGTCGAATAATCTGGCGATAAAGGGACTGGCTGAGGCATACAAAGAAAACGGCAGGCATATTATTTCCACCTGCCTTGAGCATTCGTCAGTGAGCGGCGCTCTTACTTACCTACAGACTCAAGGGTATGAGATAGATCTGGTGGATATAAAGAAGGACGGACAGGTTGATTTAGAGCATTTGCGCGAATTAATGCGCAATGATACCGTTCTTGTAAGTATATGCTCCGTTGACAGCGAGCTGGGCATTGTACAGCCGATAGACAAAATTGCAGAAATCGTCAGGGAATATCCGAATTGTTTTTTTCACACGGACGCAACACAGGCAATAGGCAAGGTCAGACTTGATTTTTCGGATATTGATCTGGTAACCTTCACGCCGCATAAATTTTACGGACTTAACGGCAGCGGCGTATTGCTTAAGAAAAAGGATGTTGTATTAAAGCCGCTCATTAACGGCGGAATAAGCACAACGATTTACCGCAGCGGCACACCTGTTACGGCTCAGGCGGCGGCAGCGCAGGTCGCATTGCAGCTTGCGATGGAGGAATTTGATGAGCGGAACAGGCGGGTAAAAGAGTTAAATGACTATCTGAGGAATGGATTAAAAAAATATACTGAGGTCATTTTCAATACAAGAGAAAGAACTCTGCCGCATTTTATAAATATAAGCGTAAAGGGCATAAAAGCGTCTCAGATGCAGGAGGAGCTTAATAAGCGCGGAATATGCGTTTCAACAAAATCCGCATGCTCTGTTCCGAATACGCCGTCGAGAGCTGTATATGCAATAACACATGACAGAAAGACCGCGCTTTCATCATGGCGTATTTCATTGAGTCATTTGACAGAATTTGAGGAACTGGATGAATTTTTAAAGGTATTCGAGGAGATTATAAGTGGAAAGATATAAAGAAATTGAGCGAAGTATAATAAAAACCTACAGAAAAACAATATGGAAGCCGTTCGTTGCCGGTATAAACAAGTATGAGATGATAAATGAAGGCGATAAGATCGCCGTGTGTATTTCCGGCGGCAAGGATTCCATGCTGATGGCGAAGTGTATGCAGGAGATCCATAGGCACGGAGTTAAAAACTTTGATGTGGAATATGTCGTTATGGATCCCGGCTATAACCCTATAAACCGTCAGACAATTATAAATAATGCAAAGCTTCTGAATATACCCATTCATATATTTGAAACCTCTATTTTTGATTCGGTGGCAAATGTGGACGACCACCCGTGCTACCTGTGCGCGAGGATGCGCCGCGGATATTTATATAAAGAGGCGCAGAGGCTGGGCTGTAATAAGATCGCTCTTGGTCACCATTTTGATGACGTAATAGAAACGATACTCATGGGTATGCTGTACGGTGCGCAGATCCAGACGATGATGCCTAAGCTGCACAGTACAAATCATCCGGGTATGGAGCTGATACGCCCGATGTACATGGTAAAGGAAAAGGACATAATAGCGTGGGCAAGGCACAATGATTTGCAGTTTATTCAATGCGCCTGCCGCTTTACCGAGAACTGTACTATGTGCGATAACGGAGGAGGCGGCTCCAAGCGTCAGGAGATGAAGGAGCTTATCAAAAAATTCCGCCGCACAAATCCGTATATCGACAAGAATATTTTTAACAGTGTTCAGAATGTCAATCTTGCAACGATTATAGGGTACCATGACGGCGAAAAGACATATAATTTTCTGGACGATTATGACGAGAGAAAACCCAAGACAGGAGGAACAACGGATCAATGTTAAATCAGTTTTCAAGGACCCAGCTGCTTCTGGGCGAGGACGGAATGGAAAAGCTGTATAATTCACATGTTGCCGTATTCGGCATAGGCGGCGTAGGCGGCTATGTGGTGGAGGCGCTTGTAAGAAGCGGTGTCGGTACTATAGATATATTTGACGATGATAAGGTATGTCTTACAAATCTGAACAGACAGCTTATCGCCACAAGAGAAACCATCGGCAGGTATAAGGTGGATGTAATGAAGGAAAGAGCGCTGTCTATCAATCCGAAGGCGGTAATCAATGCTCATAACTGCTTTTACATGCCGGACAATGCTGATGATTACGATTTTTCCGACTATTCATATGTAGTGGATGCTATTGACACCGTTACCGGAAAGCTTGAAATTATCATGCGCGCGAACGCTCTGAACATTCCCGTCATAAGCTGCATGGGAGCGGGAAACAAGCTTGACGCGTCCAAATTTGAGGTAGCCGATATTTATGAAACCTCCATGTGCCCGTTGGCAAGGACAATGCGCCGTGAGCTTAAAAAGCGCGGTATAAAGAAATTAAAGGTGGTTTATTCAAAGGAAAAGCCCCTGCGTCCGATCGAGGATATGCGCATAAGCTGCAGAAGCCACTGCATATGCCCCCCGAATACCGCAAGAAAGTGTACCGAAAGACGAGATATTCCCGGCAGCACCGCATTTGTGCCGGCGGTAGCGGGGCTTATAACGGCAGGAGAGGTTATAAGAGATTTATCGGGGAAATAAAGAGAATTTATATAAATTAATTCTTTTTGTATATGCTAAAATGATATGAACCACCTAAGAACATAAAAAAGTTGAGAAG
>JBJEIV010000074.1:0-3821 GCA_051877395.1 Candidatus Ornithomonoglobus sp. | reverse complement strand
CGCGGCAAAGCCGTACTGCGAAAGGTATCTTGCGGTGCTTGAGGGGTTGGAAAAGGTTATGGATTATGATGAGGTAAACTCACTGTAAAAAAAGCGGCTGACCCGTTGCATGGTCAGCCGTTTCATTTATTATCTTTTACTTTTTAAGAGCCTTGAACATCTTCACATATGATGCCATAACGGCTCTCGGCGGAGGTGTCGAGGTCTTTTTTGTGCCTGTCAAGCGGTAAGCTGCTTCGCGGGCGGTTCTTACAGCGTATTCGCTGCTGTAGGAGATACCGCCGCCGAGCTTTGCAAACTGACCGATAAAGGCGAAGTTTATGTTCTTGTCCTTGACGATAAGCGGCTTATCATCATCGGCATATGGGAGCGATGAAGCGGTGGCATACGGCATAGCGCAGGGGATAACGTTGATTATATCCGCCGTGATCTCGTCCCAGCGATCCTCAAGCTTGAGATACTTGACAAGCTCAAAGAGAAGCTCCGCGCCGCTGCAATGGCGCATTTCCTTGTCGATATAGCGTCCCTCTGCCGTAACATTTACGCCATAGCATGAAATTACGGTAACGTCATCTGATTGCGACGAGAAATACGGCTGAGGAACCGCTGAAACGGTAAGCCCCCACGGAGAATCCTTAAAGGTGGTTATAGCGCCCTGAGCTTCGGTGTTGCAGGTAAACTGCTTTATATAGTCAAGGAGCTTTGATGATTTTGCCGTGATTGTAAATGAGATAACCTCCGTATTCGTATCCGAATAGAAACGGCAGGGATTGCCGAAGCCGTCGCGCTTTTCCGCTATTTTTGTCCAGAGTGACGCGGAGGCGGGGAGCCCCTCGTGCTCAGGCGCGGGACAGTTATAATCTCCGGCGGTGGCGCACTCACTGATTGAACCGTTGGTTATGAAGCAGAGATCGTTCTTATTGAGATAGAAGGTCTTTGCGGTACCGTTATCATTAAGATGGATAGCGCTTATTCTGTTGCTGTCCTCAGCGAAGTCAACATCTATAACGCCGCAATGAGTAGAAAAGTTGACTTTGTTTTTGGCGAGATAATTTTCAAGCGCCTTGATAACGGTTTCCTGAAGATTGAATTGCGCTCTTACGGTGTTTTTCATTGTGTACAAATCGCCGATTTCTCCCGAAACACAGTTTAAAACATGCTTCAGCTCTACAACAGAGGACTCCTCTGTAAGCATATATGCTGTTGAAATGAGGGTCCACAGATTCGATTTAAGGAAGTGCGGAGCATCGGAGAAATACTCAATGATTGACATTTCCGATATTTCATAATCCTTGAAGCCGAGCAGCGCTTTAATATTTTTTATTGAGGCCTTATCAAGCTCAAAGCCCGATGAAACGATACCTCCGTCAGCGCTCGCGATCCTTGCGTTTTCCTTTATGGGGTTAGCCTTCATAAAGCCGGTGATCTCGTCATATACGCTTACATCATCAATATTTGCAGACTGTAAGCCCTTTAGCATATCCATAAGATTGGCGTGATTTTTCAGTGAGAGAAGCTTGGGCGATGTGCAGACATAGCCGTTTTCGCTGTCGCCGCCTATATTGAAAGCGCCGCCTATATTTGATGACTCCTCAAATATATGTATGGAATCACCGGGGATATTGCAGTCATGAATGAGATAATAAGCTCCTGAGAGCGCGGCAAGACCGCCGCCGGCAAAATAGATATTTCTCTTTGGAGGAAGCGTCATATTATCGTTTCCTTTGAGCTGCTTCTGTTTCTTTTTCCTGGATGCAACGACACCCGCAACGGTGGCAACTCCCAGAACAGTTCCGAGAGCGGCAAGTCCTGCAATAGTTTTCTTCTTCATATTACAAATTCCTTTCAATTAGTTATATATTCTTATAATTTTCCATTATCTTCTGGCGCGGATTAAACTTATGAATTACACGAAGCGCGCATTTACGGAGAAACAGATTTGAAGTCCATAATCTCACATAAAGCCTATATAGCAGATTATCGTTGCTGATGTATTTTTCATCGCGGTAGAAGCCCTTTGCAACGGCGATGATCTGATCCTCCTGTATTCCGTATTCCTTGACCCACTGGTTATCCCCGCACATTATATAGCCTTTTTCATTCTTACCGAGACAGCGGTGCATAACCTGCTGATCGTTGCTGCGCTTATAGACAGGGAGGTCATATTTTTTCAGCCCCTGTCCGTCATATCTTACAAGATATACGCTGTCGCGTCTGTTTCGAAGCATAGGATACATGCTTGTACCTACCGGAATGGCTATAAATTCACCTGTTTCCTTAATATACTGTTCAATGAGAGTTTCTTCCATTTTCTCCTCCAAAATACAGTTTGATTTGTTAAATATAATAATATTGTATCACAATTCGGCCAAAAATACAATAGCCAATTAAGATTTCTTTGATGAATTTGTATATTATTCATAGTTTTGACATGGGAAAATACTTGAATTGAAGTCCGAAGGTTGATTTATAAAGGCAAATGTGATAAAATAAATATATCTTTGTATGAAAAGGAAATGATAGATTTGATTAAATACAGTATATTAAAGAAGCTTACAGCGATAGCAGGAGCAGCTGTTATTACGGTAACGGGCATACATGCATTTGCATCGATACTCGGAACAGAGACATCAGACAGCTGGACAACCGATATGGGCGGCGGCGCGACATATTATCATAAGGTGTTTGATTCTCCCTCGGTCGGAAAGCAGACGGAAAATTATGTGGAGTACAAGCCCAATACCGAGGCCGTTCCTGTAGTTGTAAACGGAGCGAGCGTCTGGGGAAAGCGCACGATCACCTCAGCCGCCGACTACATGAAGAAAAATAACATGAGACCGCTTATAGGAATAAACGCCGATTATTTCTCGCTTACTACCGGAATACCTATGGGCTATACAATAATTGACGGACAGATTTTTTCAAAAGAGGCTGGCGTGCAGGATGCGGTCGGCTTCCGAAAGGACGGAACTGCGTTCATTGATAAAATCGGAATTGACGCGTCGCTGTCAAAGGACGGCAGCAAGGTAACGGTCCAGTACATCAACAAGTGGTCACAGGACGGACTGAACGGATTATACATGCTTACAGATGATTTTGCCGATACAACACATACGAATTACAAAGCATTGTTTGCGATATGCACGCCGACACAGGGCAATCTGACGCTTAACTCAACAATGACTCTGACAGTAGACGAGGTTTATATTTACGACGGAGATATAGCGATCCCGGACGGTAAGGTGGTCTTTGTTATGGACCCTGACGGAAACGCTGACTGCGTTAGTCTGTTATCAAGCCTTGCGCCGGGAGATACGGTCACATTTGCAAACTCCGTGTACGGCGCACAGCGATATAACTGGGAACAGGCAGAATTTGCGACATCATCGATCGGAGGCAGACTTTTAAATAATGGAATAATCGGCAGCGGCTTTGAGGCCGGAGCGGCGCCGAGGACCGCAGTCGGGGTCAAGGACGACGGAACGGTGGTTTTCTATACGCTTGACGGACGTCAGAGCGGCTACAGCTACGGCTCACAGATAACAACACTTGCCAAGCGTATGCAGGAGCTGGGCTGTATAGACGCGATCAATCTTGACGGCGGCGGCTCAACGGCTATAGGCGGTGTGTTCCCTGGCAGTGAAATATTTACCGTCACAAACAGACCGTCGGACGGAACTCTCAGAAGCTGCGCAAATTATCTGTTTTTAAGAGATATGCGCGCGCAGACCGGGATACCGTGGTATGTAGAGTGGCGCGAGCTACCGAACAGAAATTATCTTGCCGGAACATCTGTTCAGCTTGAAGCTGTATCGGTATAT
>JBJEIV010000073.1:0-3831 GCA_051877395.1 Candidatus Ornithomonoglobus sp. | reverse complement strand
AGACCGACGCTGTTTCGGAGATAATTGACCGGGTGCTTGATATCTCAACACTCAGCGTTGTTGCGGCAGGTCCTGTGAACGGAATTGACGGGTTATTTGTATTTTAGGCGGTATGATTTTTTGGAAAAATCACAACTTTAAGTAAAAATATCGGAAAAAGACTTGATTTTTTTGACGATTTGTAATATTATATAATAGTAAGTACTTGTTTGTTACGTTAGGAGTGATATAATGGAATTTAATGAAACAATGAAGATTAATCTTGAGTTTGATAAGTCAAAAGAGGTTAAGGAGATAGTATCACAGGTGTATGACGCGCTGAAAATTAAAGGCTATGATCCTATAAGCCAGATTGTCGGCTATATATTATCAGATGATCCGACATACATAACAAGCTATAACGGAGCAAGAGGACTTATTGTAAAGGTTGAACGTGACGAATTGCTTGAAGAGTTTGTCAAAACTTATATCAAGAATCTTTAAAGGAAGAAAAATTATTCGATCGGGGATGGTCCTTGGACTGTCCCTTATTTTAATTTGAGGAGCATAATGAGCGGTTTTAGATATTCTGATGACAACAAGAGATACCATACATGGAATTACCACCTGAGGCATAAGTTCGGCTGTAAGGTGATGAAGCTGGCGCTTAATGCGGGCTTTACCTGTCCGAATATTGACGGCGCAAAGGGCTATGGCGGTTGCACCTATTGCTCGGGCGGGAGCGGAGATTTTGCCGGTGATCCGAGAGAAAGCATATTAAGGCAGTTTGAGGATATAAAGGAAATGATGCGCCATAAATGGAAGGACGGCAAATATATGCCGTATTTTCAGGCGCATACAAATACTTACGCGCCCGCGGAGGTATTACGAGAGCGTTTTGAGGGAGTTTTGTCTCTGCCGGAGGTCGTGGGAATAAGCATCGCAACGAGGGCGGATTGTCTGGGCGATGATGCGCTTGACTATCTTTCAGAGCTGAATGAGCGGACATATCTTATTGTTGAGCTGGGCTTGCAGTCGATATTTGACGCAACGGGGGAGAGGATCAACCGCTGCCATACCTATGCGGAATTTCTCGAAGGCTATAACAGGCTGAAGGAGCGGGGGATAAACATATGCGTTCATCTTATAGACGGACTCCCGGGAGAAACGCCGGATATGATGATCGAGTCCGCAAGGACGGTGGGCGCGCTGATGCCGCATTGCGTCAAGCTTCATCTGCTTCACGTGCTGCGGGGTACAGTAATGGCGGAGGAGCTTAAAAAACGCGAATTTCGGCTTCTGGAGCGTGATGAATATGTTGACATTATCATACGTCAGCTGGAGGTTCTTCCGCCTGAGATCGTCATTCAGCGCCTTACGGGAGACGGCGCGCGGGACAGCCTGATAGGACCGATGTGGAGTCTGAAAAAATTTGAGGTTTTAAACGCTATCGATAAGACTATGGCGGAGCGCGATACATGGCAGGGGAGACTTCTATAGATAGGAACCGGTATAAGCAAAGCATGTTGCGCAGCTTCATTCCGATTTTGAAACAGGGAATTATTGACCGCCGGCGCGCTTGCCGCGCAGGACGGCAGAAGGACGAAAAAAGCGGCGCCCGATCGGACGCCGCTGTATTTCTGTATGAAATGAATCAGAATGTAATACGAATTATATTATCTTCTGTGATGCCTGCATTAGTGAGCACTGTCTTAGCAGCCTCTTCCGCATTCGTCTTCGGTGTATCGCCTGCTGATTCTGTTACGATGTTCTCAACATCGAACATTGTTATATTCATTTCCGGGGTTTCAAAAAATTTCATTATTATGTACCTCCCTTTATTATTCTATTGTCGCTGTTACATCATAGTCGCTGGCTGTTGCACCTGCATTTGTTGTGATGATACCGAATACAACTTCACCTGTTGTTTCAATAGTTGTTGTTATAGTTTTTTCTACAAACTGGGTTGGATCGGCTTTTGACGCTACCTTTACAGCTTTGATTGTCTTGCCTGCCGGTGAGAATGATACTGTGAATGCCTTTGCTGAGCCTTCATAAGCATCGCCTGAGAATGTGCCGTCCTCTAAGGCTGTAACAGTGCCTGTGAGTGATGTCGGCTGCTTCGCCGGTGATGTAATTGTGATACCGTTGAGATACGTATCACCAGTTGTGCTCGGAACATAGAATGTTACTACGCCCTCTGTTTCGCCGGTATATGTGTATTCTGTTACAATGTCTGTTGTTCCTAAAACAGCAAACCCATCTCCGGTATTTTTTTCTATGGTAATAACACTGCCCTTAACAACAGGAACGTTGATATATGTAACCTCATGTCTTACCTGTGCATTATCTCTGCCAACTGAGTAAAATTTACCGTTATTTGTAGTTGTAACACCATCTTTTGTATAACCTGACTTGTTGGTCGAGTCAACATTGATGTATACGCCTTCTGTATCTGTTTCGAGATTAGCTATTGCAGCGCCCTCTAATGCAATATATCGTGATGATGCAGGAACACCGTTTTTAATATCAAATCTTACGGTTGCGTCGTACATTGCCTCATAATTATTTGTTGCAGCTAAATCTGCTCCAATTACGCTCTGTGTAGTTGCAACTGTATAGTCCTGACCGGCAGCTACCGTCAATTCTGTTTTATCAAGTGTTACATTATATGTTACCGGAGCTGCATTTACAGCCGATACTGTGTATGTGCCGGGCTTTACAGCAATGGTTTCCGATGTTGTAAACTCATAGTCTTCATCACCGGAGAGTGTGATTTTACTCGTAGCGCCTGAAAGAGTTGCTGTAACATTACCGGTATCTTTTACTGTCAGAACACATGAAGCTGATACGAGCTGTGTCTCGCTATCCATAAGGGCTGCAGTAATTGTTGTTTCACCCTCTGTCAGGGTTGTAACCGTACCGTCCTCTGCAACAGTTGCTACAGCTTCATTTGATGATGACCAAGCGATTGTCGCAGTCTCCGGTGCATTCTCTGTTGTTGCGGTAAGCTTCTGAGTTGCGCCTGTGGGTAATGTTAATGTTGTTATATCAAGTGAAATTTCCGGATCTATGCTCGGAATATTATAATCCAGAGTTACAGCAAAAATTCTGGACTGAGATGCTGTATAAGTGATATATATACTCGTTGCAGTCAGATCCTTAAATTTTACCTCTATAGGTGATTCACTACTTGCGGGAATATTAACTGTCTGTTTAGCTAATTGTGTATCATCTGCTGCATTATATACAGTGATGTCATGATTTGCGGCTGTTGTGGCATTAGATCCAACAACTGTTATCAAATCGTATGATTCGTAAGCTGAATTTGTTGGGAATGCATTGGTTATATCAAGATGTCTACTAGCATTGTTTGAACTTTTTACAACCTTTATTGCGGTTGAACTGCTTGCGTGTTCATTGTGCGGTGTTGTAACTGCGACATTCTTAACATCTGCGGTTGAGTATCCAGTGTTATTAACCATAGACGGCAAATTCTCACCAAGAGCTTCTGCAGCTGAAGATGATACTGTTCTGTAGCTGTCTACACTGGTTGCATCTGTTGTTGTTAATGTAGCGCCATTGAAAAACCACTCAACATAATCAGTATTAGTTGATGTACCTGCCGCGCTTGCGCTGACTGCCATACCGACGAAGCAGCTTGCGCTGATTGCCGCTGCCGTAATCAACGACAGCAATTTTTTGATTTTCATAATAAAAACCTCCATTTTTTTAATTTTTTTGAATATAGATTTAAATTAAATAAAGAACTATTTATATAAAGCCTATATTTGCTTTAATTCTACCATAAATTCTCAAGTTGTACAAGGTTTATAGTCGTGATAGATAAAT
>JBJEIV010000072.1:0-3832 GCA_051877395.1 Candidatus Ornithomonoglobus sp. | reverse complement strand
AGCAATGTTTATCTCAACGTTTATGGGAATATGGATATAATATCCGTTAAGGCGGACTATGACGCGGATAAAAGGCTTTGGATGGCTGCGCTCGAAGCGGAGCAGGGCTTCTTGCCGGTGAATGTCGAGGTGCAGGTCAAGGGATACGGTACAAAGGTTGATTCATCCGGGGATTACATCAGCACTTACAGCTATTCCGTTGACGATTTGAATGATATGGCAAAGGCGGCATCAAAGAATTTCGATGTGTCGGAAATTGACACCGAAAATTACGAGGCGATAGATTCGGTTTACGGAATATATAAGCTCGACAGTGATATAGCGGCTATGGAAAACGGCTACGTCAGCTACAGTGCGAATGAGCTTAGTGAGCTCAGCATGGGGCTTGAAAATGAGAGATTGGATTCGATTGAGCTTGATGACGGAACGGTTATATATATGTATTCCGGCGGAGGCGGAGGCATATATGTAAGTCAGCTTATAGCCGACTGCGACACGGCATTAAAGCTGAACAGCATTTTTGACGAGGAATATGTGCGGCTTATTTCCGGCAAGGATGACTATGCGGCATTTACCACCGTTATGCTGCTCGGAGTCCCCGAGGAGAGCGTTGACAGGACGAGAAGTCTTTTCGAGGAGCTTGGCGATCTTGCGGCATCGTCCGGCGAAGATGACGGCGATGCTGTCACACTGCAGGTGCAGGGCTTTTGGGACAATGTATGGGATGCGGCATCAGAGGTTTCAAATAAAATGTACATACCGAGTCAGATATTCATAGACTGGATGAGCACAGTGAACACACTGACCGACACCTTTGACGCTGCACTGAGTCCAAATTTTGAGAAGGCGCTCTATAATGCTGATTCATTTGCGGCGGACCAGATAGCAGATGAATACGAGGGTATGCAGACTCAGTATATGTATGATATGTATAAAAGCATCGATGTAAACTCACCTTATTTTAAGGAGGCAACGGACATTATCAATGAATTTGACAAATTTGATACGACGTTGGAAAATACCAATATACTTGAAACAGCCGCCGAATTTCTGGCAAATGTTTTTGACAAAAGCGGAAAGGTGAAGGACGGTATCAGTATATTCGGACGATTGGCATCAATTACGGACAAGAGCAAAACAGCGGGATATTTCCAAAAAATGAGCACGCTTGCCGATAAGGAAAGGCAGCGGAAAAACGGAGATAACAGCAGCGGAGATAGTTCCGGTTCAAGCAGCAGCTCAAGCAGCGGCTCAAGCAGCAGCTCAAGAAGCGGCAGTTCAACAAGCAACGACGGATCCTACTATAACGGCGGAAGCTGTCACAGAGAAAAATATTCGGGAAGTGACTCATCGTACTGTATCGATCCTTCCGGTTATGTATGCGAGGCGGTGCCGTCAAACCGTATCGAGGGTGTGACCGCAACGGTATACTATCTCGATGATGAGCTTGACGATTTCGGCGTGCCGACAGGCAAGAAGATAAGCCGATTGTGGAATGCCGAGGATTACGATCAGATCAATCCGCTTATCACGGATGCAAACGGAAGCTATGCCTGGGATGTTCCGGAGGGACAGTGGCAGGTAAAGTTTGAGAAGGATGGCTATGGCACGGTTTATTCCGATTGGATGCCTGTGCCGCCGCCGCAGACGGAGGTAAACGCGGCGTTGATTTCAAATGCTGCTCCGGCGGTGGATACGGTAACGGTGTATGAGGACAATGTAAAAATCTATTTTACGCAGTAGAGGGATATAGACAGCGCAGCGAGCGCGGTCAAGATATATGACGCGAACGGCGGCGAGATCATCGGAACTGTTAAGCCGATCAACAACGAGCCTTCCTTTGCGGATGAATCGGTTGAATACGCAAGCAGCTTTGAATTTACGGCGGATACAGAGATGAGCGGCAACGTTACCGTTACAGTTGCGGATACGGCTGTGAATTATGCGGGAACGGCAATGAGCAGCTCGTATTCGTATTCGGATAAGGTTAAAAAGGAGCCGAAGAGCATAAGCGCGGAGGATATAGAGCTTGAATACAATTCCGACGCAGCGCTAATGGTGCAGGTGAATGCCCCGGAGGCTGGCGCGAATCTTGCGATAACAGCGGTATCATCATCGCCGAGCATTGTTTCGGTCGCAGACGGCAGTGTAATTACCGACAGCGCGGGCAGGGCGAATATCATGCTCAAGGGCGAGCTGCCGGGCGAGAGCGTTATAACAATATCCGCAGACGGAACAGAGCTTTCCGTATCCGTGACAGCGAAGGTGGTCTTTGTTTCGGAGAGCATGACGGATTATGATGTGGAAATAGCATACAAAAAAACGCCCGCCCCAGAAAATGAATATATCGCGGCACTCTATGACGAGAACGGCGTAATGCTCGACTGCAAAATCGGGCATCCGTCCGGCGCGGCTACAGACATTGCAGCCTTTAGGATAAGCAAATCCGTTAAAGAGCGAATAAAAGAGGTGAAGACGTTTGTGTGGGAATCGACAGGCGAGATGAAGCCTGTTGAGGAGAGTACATGTATTAAATTAGATGATTTTCGCTAAGTTTTCTTCATAGCATTGACTATAGAAAACTCGGTGAAGCATATGCATAGCTTTATGCGGAATGTGGTGCCACCCTTTGAGGGGTGGCTCCGCAGGATTGAAAACAAAATGGTATAAAACACCGGAAAAGCACTTCAAAAGTGACAAAATATCGGTATAATCAAATTAAAAAGTGAAAGGATAATACAATGAAAATAGGAATTATAGGCGCTATGGCAAGCGAGGTGGACGGACTCAAGGCCGCTATGGAGGTCATAAGAACAGAAAGAATATCCTCCGTTGAGTTCTGCGAGGGAGTTATAAACGGCTGTAATGTGGTTGTAGCCGAGGCGGGCGTCGGAAAGGTGAACGCGGCGGTGACGGCTCAGACGATGATTCTCAGATACGGAGTGGACTGCATAATAAACAGCGGCGTTGCGGGTGGACTTGATAAGAGCCTTAATATCGGCGATGTGGTCATTGCTACAAGAACTGCGGAGCATGATATGGACACAACTCCCCTTGGTGATGAGGCGGGATATATAACCGGTCTTAACAGGGTGTATATAGACTGTGATAAAACGCTTGCGCGGCTGCTTTGCGAGTGTACGGATGAGATGGGCATACATACGGTGACGGGAACGATCGTATCGGGCGACCAGTTCATCTGCCGTGACGACCAGCGACAAAGGCTTATCGGAATTTTTGACGGAAAGGCGGCTGAAATGGAGGGCGCGGCGATCGGTCATGTATGCGCGATGAATGGAATAAGGTTCGGAGTGCTTCGGGCAATCTCGGACGGAGCAAACAGCGACAGTAATATGACCTTCCCGGAGTTCTGCAAGCTTGCGTCGGATAATTCAATCGAGATTATGAAGAGAATGTTAGCAAAAATCTCATCAACGGAGGATTAAAAATGCAGAGAATAAAATCATTTCAGGTAGACCACAGAAAGCTCACGGCGGGGTTTTACATTTCGAGAATTGACGGAGATGTAATAACCTATGATCTCCGCTTCTGTAAGCCGAACACAGGCGCGCTTGTAGATATGACTGCAATGCACACGATCGAGCATATGCTTGCCACCTTTACGCGAAACAGCGATATTGCGGACGAGGTCGTATATTTCGGACCTATGGGCTGCCAGACGGGCTTTTATTTCCTTGTAAGGGACAGCGTTTCAAAGGAGAAGGCGCTTGACGTCATAAAGGACGCTTTAAGAAAAACGATAGCATATGAGGGCGAGGTATTCGGCGCAAGCGAGATCGAATGCGGAAATTACCGTAATCTTGATCTGAAC
>JBJEIV010000071.1:0-3833 GCA_051877395.1 Candidatus Ornithomonoglobus sp. | reverse complement strand
CATTTCATATTCATAACAGTCACCTCAGATTTATAAGATTATCACCGATATTCACAATACTGCCGGCAGCTGAAACAATCTCTGCGTAATCGTCCGTATTGGTGACGATAACGGGAGTTACTGTTTTGTAGCCCTTTGCCTCTATGGCGGCTTTATCAAAAGTGATCAATGTCTGCCCTTTGATGATTTTATCGCCTTCATTTACATGAGCGGCATAGCCTTCGCCTTTGAGCTCGACAGTATTTATGCCTATATGTATGAGAATTTCCACACCGTTGTCGAGTGTAAGCCCTATTGCGTGTGCGGTGTCAAATAATGTGGATACAACACCGTCTGAAGGGGCGCTGACTATGCCCTCTGACGGTTCAATTGCGATTCCCTGACCGAGTACGCTGGAGGCAAAGGTTTCGTCGGGAACATCGCTTAACAATACAGCCTTACCTTTTAGGGGTGACGTGATTGTCATTTCAGCCGAATCAGGCTTTGACGACTGTGTATCCGAGGATATTGTTTCATTGCCGGAACTGTTATTATTGTCTGCTTTTGCGTCAGGTGTGTCATTATAGCCGAACAGCCATGTCAGGATAAAGGCAACAGCCGCAGCCGCACCGATTACGATAATGTACTTTAACGGAGCGTGAAGGTGAAGCAGAATTGCGAATAATCCCGTAACACCCGTAGCGGTAGCGCCCAAGCGCATGATTGAGGCAAGACACGCACCGACAGCTCCGCCGATTGCGCCGCACACAAACGGTTTTATAAATCTGATATTTACGCCAAAGATGGCAGGCTCGGTTATGCCGAGCATACATGAAAGAGCTGACGGAAACGCGATACTTTTTATCTTAGCCTTTCGGCTCTTTAATGCTACCGCAAGACACGCGCCTCCCTGTGCCACATTTGCGGCTGACGCGATAGGCAGCCAGTACGTTAAGCCGTACTGCGCGAGCTGACCCATATCTATTACAGTATACATATGGTGAACTCCTGCGACAACCGTTGATGAATAAAGACCGCCCATTATAAAGCTGCCTATTCCGAACGGGATTGTGATAAGCCACTGAACAAACCAAAGCACACCGTTTTCAACAGCGACAAATAACGGACCGATGAAGGTGAAGGTAAGAATACCCGAAACGAGCAGACTTATAAGCGGAGTTACAAACAGGTCAATGATTTCAGGTATGATTTTATGCAGCTTTTTCTCTACTATCGCAAGTATGAGCGACGCCATAATAATAGGAATAACGTGTCCCTGATATCCGACCATATTAACGCTGTACAATCCGAATATACTGAAGCTCTGCTTCACGCCCTCCGTTGAAACGGAATAGGCATTCTGCAGACTCGGATGTATCAGAAACATTGCAAGCACCGCGCCGAGATACGGATTTCCGCCGAAAACCTTTGTCGCGCTGAAGCCGATAAGAATGGGCAGAAAGGTAAATGCCGCATTTGAAAGCATATTTATTATCTGAAAAAAGTATCCGTCTTGATTTATCGAAATGAGCCCGCTGTTTGCCATGAAGTTAAGAGCCTCCATGATGCCCATGATAAGACCGCCCGCAACAATTGCCGGAATAATCGGAACGAATACATCACCCAGAGTTTTTATTATGCGCTGGAAAAGGTTGCCCTTTGCGGCGGCAGCCTTTTTCACATCATCCTTTGACGCGGCTGTAATGCCCGCCGCGCTGATAAATTCGTCATAAACCTTATTTACCGTGCCTGTTCCGATAATAACCTGAAGCTGTCCCGAAGCTTCAAATACGCCTTTTACTCCGTCGATGTTTTCAAGCTCTGATTTTCTGATTTTTGCATTATCGGCAATAACCAGTCTGAGTCTTGTTGCGCAATGAGCGGCGCTTGCGAGATTGTCTTTGCCGCCTATGGCTGAAAGTATTTCTTGAGCGGTTTTTTTGTAATCCATATTATATCCCTCTTTCTTTAAAATGTTTCATATTTTTTTATGAAATCGATTTCATTTACTGTGATAATTATACTACGAATGGTTTTATTTGTCTATTGACAATATCTATAAACATTTTTGAAAGAAATTGTGGGTTTCACACGGTTTCATATGCTACTGCCTGTTTGTGGACTCTCTTTCCTCGATTTCATAGTCAAGTTTCATAATTTTCGGTACATTTGCAGTTTTACCTATAGAATTAAGAAGCATTTGCGCGGCTTCGATACCGGCTGTTTTATAGTGCAGTCGTGCCGAGGTAAGTGAAACGGCTGTAATTGAAGCGATTTTTGAATCGCCCACTCCGCATATCATAATATCCTCGGGTACCTTTAACCCATGCTCGCGGCAATAAAGTATTACCCCTGAAGCGATGTTGTCAGTTGCGCAGAAAATGCAGTCAGGAAAGGGTGGGGTTGATAGTATTCTTTTTGCGCAAGCATAGCCGGAGTCGATGTTAAACTCAGCCACAGTACTGTGCCGCTTGTCAATTTTTACACTATTATCCGCTAATGCGTTAAGAAATCCTTTGTGACGTGATTCACCGGCGGCCTTATCATCATCGGTTACTCCGATATAAGCCGGATGCTCTGCGCCTTTGCGCAGCATAAGCTCAGTAAGCGCATATGCCGCGCCGTAATCATCATGGCACACACAACTAAAGCCTTTATATTGCTGTCCCACGATAATAACGGGAATATGCATTTTGTTAAGCAGTGACCTGTGTTTGTCTGTGAAAATACTCGCAAGAAAAATAACACCGTCTACCTTGTTACGGCGAAACAGCTCGAGATACTCTATTTCTTTATTGTAATCATTTGCAGTGTTGACAAGAAGTATCTGATAGCCATATTCATACAGCACCTCACTTATTCCTTCTGTGATACGGGCGCAGCTTTCGCTTGAAAGTTTCGGGATAATAACACCAACAAGCTTAGTGACTCTCGTTTTTATGGCCTGAGCGGAGAAGCTGGGAGAATAGCCTGTTTCTTCTATTGCCTTTTCTATTTTTTTTCGCTTATCCTCGCCGAGATATCCGTTGTTGAAATATCTGCTGACCGCTGATTTTGATACGCCTGCATATTGGGCAAATTCCGAAATGTTCATTTAATTTATCTCCTTTATGAAATTAGTTTTATATTATTGTATCATATTGTTTCATAAAAAGCAAGACAAATAAATGCTTTAGGTATAAAAATGTTTTTGTGAATAAGGGTATATGTTGCATATGTTTTCATGAAGTATAAATCTTACAATTAAACGGGTGCGCATTTTATCAAAATTGCGGTTCTTTGCCATAACAAAACAGCTCAGAAACAAGATTTCTGAGCTGTTTTTGCAGATGAAAGGAAAGTTCCCACATAAAAATGAGAGTCTGTCCGAAAAATCAGACAGACTCCTCTTCGATCACTTCATATTCGCGCAGCTTATCCAACAGGGCATCCATATCCTGCTCAGCGCGCTGTCTGTCCACATCAAAGGCGGACAGGATAGTATCCAGCAGTTCTTCCCGGCTGCAGCCCGCGGACAGCTTCTCCCAGGCAAAGGCAGCGACATCGTTCAGGATAACTGCGCCATCAAACTTTTGGATGTTTTTCCCGGTGGGCATAACAATATGCTCCCCCGCGATATTGCGCAGGGTAAATCCGTTCTTAATTTTCATATCTTGTTCAACCTCCAAAATGGAATCAGGATGGTCGAAAATCACATCCTTGACTTCTTTCGCAGCGGCCTCATCCGGACCGCAGATCACGCGGTAAATCGGTACGGCGCTGCAGAGTCTGCTGACCAGCATAAGCGCTACGGCAGCGGTGTCCGTGTCCCACATGGGCAGAAAGCACTGTTGGCTCAACACCCGCCGCGCCTG
>JBJEIV010000070.1:0-3866 GCA_051877395.1 Candidatus Ornithomonoglobus sp. | reverse complement strand
TTTAATGCCCATTTTAGGATTGTTTCCCATACCTCCCGCGGCGTACACGTCAAAGCGACCGTCGGGACGCGACACAAAACCAAGATCACGGAAGGTAGCGTGTACCGAGTTTGCCGGTGAGTTTGAAAAGCAGACCTTGAGCTTTCTGGGCATTTTTATTTTGTCAAGCAGCGTGAGAAGATATTCTGCCGCCTTATCCGCATAGGGAGAAACATCAAAATTCTCACCCTTTTCAACGCCGGAAAGAGGCGAAATCATAACATTTCTCGGAAAATCACCGCCGCCGCCGAGAGTATAGAAGCCGCTTTCGATCGCGTCTGTCATAACATCGGCTGTCTTGTCAAACGGAATGTCATGGAGCTGGATGGTTTCGCAGGTTGTGGCATGAAGCTTATTGATATTGTGTTTTTTACATATCTCAATAACGCTTTTAAGCCCGTCCTTTGAGAGCCTGCCGCCAGTTATGCGCAGACGGAGCATACTGCTTTTTGCTCCCCTTTGGGCATAGCTGCCGTAGCCGCCGGAAAAGCCCTTATAATCCTTAACACTGATTTCGCCGTTTGCGAACTGCTCTGTCTTTTTACGGAACAATTCTAATTTTTCTTTTAACTCTGCATTCATTTTGTACATCCCCTTTTGTTATATTATAATTTCTGCACGGCTTCCGCCGGTTTTTGATTTACGTACAACAATCTGCCGGTCAATACGCTCCTTCAGCTCATTTACATGGGAGATTATTCCCACAAGACGATGGCTGTCCGAAAGCTCCGTGAGCGTTTTTACCGCCTGATTAAGCGACTCGTCATCGAGCGAGCCGAAGCCCTCATCGACAAACATGGTGCCGAGCTGTATGCCGCCGGAGCTTCTCTGGATTTCATCGGAGAGACCGAGCGCGAGGGAGAGCGACGCCTTAAAGGACTCGCCGCCCGAAAGGGTTCTCACGCTGCGCTCCGTTCCGTTGGCATGGTCGATGACATCAAGCTCCAGTCCGCTCTGGCTTCTGTTGTTTTCCGCTGTGCGGCGGCGCTTCAGCTCATACTGACCGCCGGACATACGCATAAGGCGCAGATTTGCGCGGGCGAGTATGCGGTCAAAGTAAGTCATCTGGATATAGGTTTCAAGCTCAATTTTCTCCTTGCCCGTGAGATTGCCGCGGGCGGTATCGTCAAGAGTCTTGAGCCATATATATTTTTCTTCGCGCTTTGAGATCTCGCTGTCAAGCCTTGTTATGTTATCAAGTGTTGTTCTGTTGGCGCTGAGCCTGATATTAACGGCATCCCGCGCTGTATTTTTTATAGTCTTATCGGAAACAAGCTCCTTCTTTTCGGAATTGAGAGCGTCCGCGTCAGGAGTCTCACTGTCTGCAATTCCTTCCGAGAGCGCCTTTATCTGTCCCTCGAGAGTGTCGCATTCCGCCTTATTGTCGGATAATGCCTTCTGTGCTTTATCATGCGCAGCTTGCAGTCTTTTTATTTCAGTTTCTGCGCGGCTGATTTCCTTTTCTGCCTCTTTTATGTCCCTGAATGTGAGGGATTTTCCGAGTAAATCGACTTTTTCACTCAGCGACTGCGATTTTGACGATTTATCAGCGAGTGAAATTTCTTTTTCTCTTGAAAGTGCGTCGGTTTTGTTAAGCTCCTTTTCCGATTCTGGGATTTTCTCATCAAGCGCCGCAAGCTGTGAAGCATTGTTTTTCTCGGTCTCTATTTTTGAGCCAATCTCGGCAAGATCCTTTTCAAGCGACAGCTCAGCGTCCGCAAGGCGGATTTCAATCTCGGATATTTCAAGAACTCCGAAAAATGCGGAGGCTGAGGAAATTATTGAATTTTCCTCTGTTTCATACTGACCGTTCAGCCTGCTTGAATCAGCGCTTTTTTTGCTCTGCTTTGCCTGTGCCGCCTCGTTTGCCGCCTGCGCGGCTTCAAGTTTCTCTTTTGTAGGCGCGCGCGCTGTTTTCTTCGCAATATGCGGATGCTCGGTTGAGCCGCATACGGGACACGGCTCGCCGGGGAGCAGGGTCTCGCCGAGAATACCCGCCTGATTGTCAAGGTATTCGGTGTTCATACGGATATATGTATCATTCGCATCTGCCGCCGCTGACCTTGCCTTTATATAGTCAGACTGAGCCTTGTCACAGCGTTTTTTCAGCTTTGCGTGATCGGCAAGGCTTTTGCTGAGAGCGTTGAGGCTTTCCTCCTTGGCTTTAAGCTCCTTTTCCGTCTGCCTGTGCTTTTCAAGCTCAAGAGCGGAATTTTTTAAGCGCTCGCGGCTGTTTTTATCTGTTTCTATTTCTTTTTTCAGCTGTTCATGCTTTTCTTTAAGTCCGGCGCATTCTGATTTAAGCGATACGATTTCTTCATTCAGCTTATCGAGAGCTTTTGTGTCCTTTTCTAACTGTTCATATTTCGGAAGCTCATTTTTTATTGTTGTAATTCTCTCTGAAAGAGCGTCCTTTTCCTTGAGAGCCTCCGCCGCGGCGTCTGCGGCTGTCTTTAATCCTGCTGTGCTCTCACGCGCTTTTTCAAGCTTTTTCTGCGCTTTTTCAAGACTGCTTCTGCTCTTTTCTATCTCCGCGGCTTTTCCGAGCTTTTTATTCACCGCGGTGAGCCTGTCCTCAATATCCTTTAATGCCTTGTCAAGCTCCGCGCTTTCGGCCTCATCCTGCGCCGTTATGCGCCCTATAAGGTCAAGCGCCTCGGCGGTTGTCAGCCCGCCGCTTCTCGCCTTTTCCGCTTCAAGCTCCAGAACGTCGTCCGGCTTGCAGACAATGCCGTTTATATAACCCTTGCGCCGAATCATATAGCCGTCAAGCTCACGCTTTAAAGCAGAGGTGTTTTCCTTCAGCTTGTCCTGCAATATGTTATAGCAGTGAGTGTTGAATATCTGGCGGAAAATTTTCTGTCGTTCCTCCGTTCCCGCAAGCAGCAGCTTCTGAAATTCACCCTGCGCGATCATTGCGATCTGTCGGAACTGGTTGCGGTTTATACCCATGATCTCAACTATGGCGCTTGTTACCTCAGTAGGCTTTGCAAGGGGTTTTCTGCTGTCGGGGAAAATCAGCTCCGCTTTGGCAGCTTCCTTTGTCATTCCGCTTCCGTTCTTTTTGGGACGCATATATTCGGGATTGCGTCTTACGCGGTAGCGTTTGCCCGAATATTCAAAATCAAGCTCCACATAGGTGGGGGTCACATCCTTTGCGTATTTGCTGCGCAGCATCTGAGCGCTTCTTACATCACCGCTTGTTTCGCCGTAGAGCGCGTATGTGATCGCGTCAAAAATCGTCGTTTTTCCCGCGCCCGTATCGCCTGTTATAAGGTATAGTCCGCTTTCACCGAAGCGGTCAAGCTCAAATTCTGCCTTATCCGCATATGGACCAAAGGCGCTTATTGTAAGCTTTAAAGGTCTCATAGCGCTTCCTCCCACACGTTTTCTATAAGCTCGGACATATATTTCTTCTGTTCCTCAGTCATCGGCTGATTGTTCTGCTGCTCGTAAAATTCGGAAAACAGCTCAAGCGGAGCTTTTTCACTGACATCGTCCGCGCCTGTTATTATCTCGTTTTTTCGGGTGCGGGTGTTGTCGTAATCGACGCGCATCAGATTTTTATAGATTATCTGAAGCTTGCCCATAACGTCGGGTATATCGTTTTCGTCCGTGAGCGTTATGCGCAGATAATCATCCGTTGCGGTATTTTCGTAATTTGCCCTGAGTGTCAGCTCGTCATAGGTTCCGTGCAGCTCGCGCATATCGTGCAGGGGAGTAAGGGGAACGGCGGAAATTTCAACGCAGCCCTTTTCCCTTAATTCAACCACCGTAACGGACTTTTCGTCATTGCTTTCGGAAAACGAATATTTAAGAGGTGTTCC
>JBJEIV010000069.1:0-3874 GCA_051877395.1 Candidatus Ornithomonoglobus sp. | reverse complement strand
CGCGCCGTCAACGCCTATCATACCGATTATGTGAAGAATTAAATCCTTGCCGCTTGTATACGGCTTGAGCTTTCCTGTGAGGTTGAACTTAATAGCCTCCGGCACCTTGAACCATGCCTTGCCCGTAGCCATACCCGCAGCCATATCGGTTGAACCCACGCCTGTTGAGAAAGCGCCGAGAGCGCCGTATGTACATGTATGTGAATCGGCGCCGATAACAACGTCACCCGCTACAACAAGTCCCTTTTCCGGGAGGAGCGCGTGCTCAATGCCGACCTCGCCGACCTCGAAATAATTTACGATGTCAAGCTCGTTTGCAAAGTCTCTTACCACCTTAGCCTGCTCCGCAGACTTAATATCCTTGTTAGGCGTGAAGTGATCGGGAACAAGCGCGATCTTGCTCTTGTCGAATACATCACTGAGTCCCAACTTCTTAAATTCACGAATACCCACCGGAGCCGTAATGTCGTTGCCGAGCACAAGGTTCAGCTTTGCCATTATCAGGTCTCCCGCCTTAACAGATTCCAATCCCGCCGCTTTAGCGAGGATTTTCTGCGTCATGGTCATACCCATTTTTATCAATCCTTTCCGCTGTTTTGCTTCGTAAAAATACTTATATACATTATATTATAGCACAAGCTTGCCGATTAGTAAATACTTTTTTGAAAAAATCTGTATATCCCCATGTACAGTATTGACTTGACGTAACAATAAAAAAAACTACGTATATCCAAGCGTTATAGCGTGGTATTCGCAGGTTTTATAATATCTGTTTAAATCTGACAAAATATCTTGCTTTTGCCACAAAAATATGATATAATAATTTTCGGAAAAGGCAAGAGATTAGACGTTGGACGGAAAGCCACCCAGTATGCGGGAAATCGCGTACCATACACAAGTATATTTGCGTATGTCCTTTAAGGAGGTGGTATAGATGAAAAATTACATCTGCAAAGTGACAATCTTGTTGCTTTGTATTGCAATATCAGCAGCCATCTTCGCCGTATCGGCAAGCTAATGCTGTATTAAAACAATAACCGTTCCAAATCTGCAGTTCTGGAACGGTTATTATTAAAACCAAATTTCAGGCTGACCGTCTAACGCTCTGCCTTTTCTTTATTTATATTATAGCACGGATATCGGACAATGTCAAGTATTTATTAAACAGCAATTTTATTAAATATCCCGCTCATATACAGTATTTTTTCATAATAACACGTCCGTTTTCATCAAACTCCACCCCGTCTGCTCTAAGCAAATCACGCTGACGGTTCCCGCCGCCGAAGGCAAACGCCTTTGACACCTCGCCGCGGCAGTTTACCACGCGGTAGCACGGAATTGAGGACGGATCAGGGTTTTTATGCAGCGCGTTGCCGACCGCTCTCGCCCAGCCGCGGTTTCCCGCAAGCGCCGCAACCTGTCCGTAGGTCGCAACTCTGCCCTTTGGTATCTGCTTTACCGCTTCATATATTTTTTCATAGACCGTCATTTTATCCTCCATGTTTCCAGTCCGCCGTATATCAGCTGAAAATCCTCCGCCGCCGCTTTAAAATCGTCAACAGCCGCGCTGATTTTATCCGTATCGCCGGAGCTTACGCTGTTTGCCAGAGCGTCGGCATACTCTCCGAGATGCTTTACCTCATAATAGCGCTCCTCCCAGTCGTTATAATTTGCGGCATCGGGAGCCGGCTCCCTGTCCTTCAGCTTTTTAAGATTCTGATTGATGCTGAGAATTATAGAGCCTGTCTTTTCCCGTGAAAGCTTGTCTGCTCTCAGCTTTTGTATTTCATCCAGTAGATACATATGCATATAAATCACCGTTTCCTTTAAAAATTGTTTATATTTTACCACATCGGATTTATTATTTCAATAGCCGGTTGCAAAACTGCATTACAGATGTTATAATTAAAATATGAAAATTTATTTGTCAACGGCTGACGGAGGAAATATGAGTCTTGCAAAATTAAAGGAAATAATAGACAAATCAAATCACATAGTATTCTTCGGCGGAGCGGGCGTATCCACCGCAAGCGGCATACCCGATTTCCGCGGATCCCGCGGTATAGGCGGCAAGACCGCGGAGGAAATCCTCTCCCATGATTATTTTACGGCGCGCACCGAGGAATTTTTCGATTTTTACAGAAAAAATATGCTGTTCCCCCAAGCAAAGCCCAACGTCACGCATTACGCGCTTGCGGAGCTTGAAAGAAAGGGAAAGCTTAAAGCCGTTATTACTCAGAACATTGACGGACTGCACCGCGCCGCGGGAAGCAATACGGTTCTTGAGCTTCACGGCAATGCGCATTATAACTACTGCGCCAAATGCGGCAGGAAATACGGCATGGAGCATATTATTAATTCCTCCGGCATTCCCCGATGTGAGTGCGGCGGCATTGTAAAGCCCGATGTTGTGCTATACGGCGAGCCGCTTGACGATTACATGGTGCGCATGGCAAACGCCTACGCGATGGCGGCGGAGGCGCTTATTGTCGGCGGCACCTCCCTTGCGGTATATCCGGCAAAAAGCATACTGGAAAGCTATATGAGAAACCGACTTGTAATTATAAACAAAACCCCTACTGAATTTGACCGATATGCTGATCTTGTGATCCGTGAAAGCATTGAGGAAGTATTTAGCAGTATGTGGTAATTACCTCACAGCCTTCAGCATAAATCTTAAATAGTCCGATGATACAAGCTGATATTCAATGCCGTCCACAGTATCGGGAATACGATTTGCGTGGCTGTAGCCGTGAAGATGTCCGTAGTAGCACCGTATGACTCCATACCGCTTCATCATCTCCGTAAACGCGTTGCCCTCGCCCTCGCGCGACATCGGCGGATAATGTGTAAATACATATATCTTATCGGTCTGCGCGGTTTTAAGCGAAAGCTCCAGCCGTCCCACCTCACGGTTAAAATACTTTTCATCCGATTCGGAAAAGGTAGTCCACGCCGGATATATCCAGCCCCGCGTTCCGCAGATTGAGATCCCGTCTGCGGTATAGGAATTGTTCTGCAGAAAGGAAATGCTTTTAAAATTATTTTTCGTTATATATTCATTGAGCTTGCTCATTGTTGTCCACCAGTAATCGTGATTGCCCTTTATAATGATTTTTCTGCCCGGCAGCTCTTCCAGATATTCAAAATCCCTCTGCGCCTGTTCAATATAGGTCGCCCACGAAAAATCACCCGGAATCACAACCGTGTCCTCATCGCGCACAGCCGCCGCCCAGTTCCTCGCGATGCGGTCAACATAGTTGTCCCACTGCTGACCGAATTTATTCATAGGCTTATCTATACCGAGCGGCAGATGCAGATCGCCTATCGTAAATATCGCCATAATCCCAGACCTCCTTTAGCTTAACTCACAAAAAAACCGCCGTAAATGCGCGACGGTTATGTATTAATCCAATCAATTTTACCGTATTGCCGGAACATTCATTATCTGCTCAATAGCAGGCTCTCCGTTGATCAGCGGAGCGATCTGATCAAGGAAAAGCTTAAAATGCGGCATTTCGTTGTGCTTGTCAATTGCAACGTCATTGAGCCATTCCTCAATAAAGGTAAACTTAGCCTTATCATAGCGCGCCTGAAAAACCTTATATGAAAGATTGCCGTTCTCCTTGCGCGTATTGCGTGTACAGTCAGCCGCAAGACGGATAAATTTATCAACACAATCAGGCTTAACATCAAAATTTGCCACAATAGTTATCATCGCAGATGCTCCCTTCGGAAAGTTCATTCAATGTAATTATTATACCATTTTCTGTCCTGTTTGTCAATATTGGCAGAAAAATTTGCGGCAATTTATAAACATAATCTTAATTGCCAAAGTAAATTCTCGTGTAAAATGTTTCCATGGAGAATTTAG
>JBJEIV010000068.1:0-3874 GCA_051877395.1 Candidatus Ornithomonoglobus sp. | reverse complement strand
AAAGCAGAGACATTCTCAATAAGCTATACCGAAAATCACATTGACATAACCGTGGCAAAGGCGGGAGAATACTATGTGATTGCCGCGGCATACTGCGGCGGCAGGCTCAGCAGTATTGAGATAATTCCGGTAAGCTTTTCCTGCGCAGGCTCCGAAACAGTTATTCCTGATAAGCTGAATACAAAGGAGACCGATAATGTAAAGCTGATGCTGTGGAGCAGTCTTGATAGCATGACACCTCTGTGCGGGGCTTATATAACAGAAACAGAATAAAGTAAAGCGACAGTGCCGGAGACGGCGCTGTTCTTTTTTACTGAAACCCCTTGACATTATGCGATGTTGAGTGTAAAATATAATAGACATATTATGTTTTTTCGAAAGGAAGAGAACAGATGATAATAACAAGATCCCCTAAGGGAACGGCGGATCTGCTGCCGCAGGACAGCTACAAGTGGCAGTATCTGGAGGACAAGTTCAGAAGAACCGCCGATTTATATAATTTTAAGGAAATCAGGATTCCGACCTTTGAGCATACGGAGCTTTTTGAGCGCGGTGTCGGTGACACAAGCGATGTTGTTGAAAAGCAGATGTATACCTTTAACGATAAGGGCGGAAGAAGCGTAACGCTGCGCCCTGAGGGTACCTCGTCCGTTGCGAGGAGCTTTATCCAGAACAGCCTTTACGCGCAGCCGATGCCGATGAAGATGTTCTACAATATCGCGTGCTTCCGTTATGAGAAGGCGCAGAAGGGAAGATTAAGAGAGTTCCACCAGTTCGGCGTTGAGGCGTTCGGCGCCGCGAATCCGACAATGGATGCGGAGGTTATATCTCTTGCGCTTAATTTCCTTGACAGCGTAGGGCTTCGGGATTTATCAGTCAATATAAATTCAATCGGCTGCCCGAAGTGCCGCAAGGCGTACAGCGATGCGTTAAAGGAATATTTAAGACCGCACTATGACGAGCTTTGCGATACCTGTAAGGGACGCTTTGAGCGTAACCCGCTTAGAATTATCGACTGTAAGTCGGAGGTCTGCCATGCTATTGTGGAAAAGGCGCCGAATATTCTTGAATACCTCTGCGAGGATTGCGGCAGTCATTTTGAGAGGTTCAAGGCATGCCTTGACAATATGGGGATCGAATACACAATCGACCCCGGTATTGTAAGAGGCCTTGATTATTATACAAAGACCGTGTTTGAGATCATATCAAACGGCTTTACGGTATGCGGCGGCGGACGCTATGATAACCTCGTTGAGGAAATCGGCGGAGAGAGCGTTCCGGCTGTCGGTTTCGGTCTGGGTATTGAAAGACTGCTTATCTGTCTTGCGGATCAGGGAGTTGAAATACCGCAGCCGGCTCCGGTTAAGCTGTATATAATTCCGCTGGGCGATACCGCGGCAATGGCGGCGCAGAGGATAGTATATGAGCTTAGAAAAGCCGGAATATCGGTTGATACGGAGCACGCCGGAAGAGGTCTGCGCGCAAGCATGAAGTACGCGAATAAGCTTAACGCGCAGTATACAATGGTTCTCGGAGATAACGAAATCGAAGCGGGAGAAGCGAACATAAAGAACATGGAAACAGGCGAGCAGACATCAGTTAAATTGGATGCGGCAGCTGAATTTTTGAGATAAGGAAGGAATATACAAATGGATACAATGCAGGGCTTAAAGCGCACGAATTACTGTGCTGAAACCGAGGGTGTGGGAAAAACAGTCGTTGTAGGCGGTTATGTGCAGAAGATAAGAGATATGGGAAACCTTATCTTTATAGATTTAAGAGACAGAACAGGTATTGTTCAGCTTGCGTTTGACGATAATACTGACCGCGGGGTGTTTGAAAAGGCAAAGTCATGCCGCGGCGAGTTTGCGGTAATGGCAAAGGGCGTAGTAAGAGAGCGCGAGAGCAAGAACAATGATATAAAAACAGGCGCGATTGAGATATTTGTTGACGATTTGCGTATTCTTGCAAAGGCTCAGACACCTCCGTTTGAGATCGTAAACGACACAAAGGTAAACGAGGAGCTGAGGTTAAAATACCGTTATCTTGATTTAAGAAGAAATGTTCTTCAGCAGAATATCATAACGCGTTCAAAAATCGCAAAGGCTGCCCGCGACTATTTCTATGACAACGGCTTTATTGAGATCGAAACTCCGATGATGATCAAGTCAACGCCGGAGGGCGCGCGCGACTATGTTGTTCCGTCAAGAATACACCACGGAAAGTTTTACGCGCTTCCGCAGTCGCCGCAGATTTACAAGCAGCTCCTTATGATTGCGGGCTTTGACCGTTACGTTCAGCTTGCGCGCTGCTTCCGTGACGAGGATTTAAGAGCCGACCGTCAGCCGGAGTTCACGCAGATAGACCTTGAAATGTCGTTTGTTGATGTTGATGACATTCTTGAAATAGGTGAGGGATTTATTAAGTATCTGTTCAAGAACGTGCTTGATGTTGATATTCCGACGCCGCTGCCGCGTCTTACCTATAAGGACGCTATGGAGCGCTACGGCTCGGACAAGCCTGATACGCGTTTTGGCATGGAAATTCAGAATATTACAGAGGACGTTAAGGACTCGGAATTTGTTGTGTTTAAATCCGCGATTGAGAACGGCGGCTCGGTAAGGGCGATTGTTGTTCCCGACGCGGCATCGACCTATACGCGAAAGGAAATAGACAAGCTTGTTGAATATTCAAAGGGTATCGGCGCAAAGGGCCTTGCGTATGTACGTTGGACGGATGCGGAGCCGAACGCAAGCTTTAAGAAGTTCTTCACACCTGAGGAGATTAAGGCGCTGATGGACAGGCTCGGCGCAAAGCAGGGCGACGTTGTGCTTATCGTTGCCGACAAGGACAGGGTCACGCTTCCGGTTCTGGGCGCGCTACGTCTTAAAACCGCAAAGAGACTTGACATTATCCCCGAGGGCTGGAACTTCCTGTGGATAACGGACTTCCCGTTCTTTGAGTATGACGAGGAAAGCGATTCATGGGTAGCGATGCACCATCCGTTTACAATGCCTAAGGATGAATGTATACAGTACCTTGACAGCGCTCCCGAAAAGGTTATCGCAAAGGCATATGACCTTGTATTGAACGGAATTGAGCTTTCGAGCGGCTCAATCAGAATTAACGACTATGAGCTTCAGCAGAAGATGTTTGAGTCCTTGGGACTTACAGAGGAGGAAATCGAAGCGAAGTTCGGCTTCCTTGTTGAGGCGTACAAGTACGGCGCGGCTCCGCACGGCGGAATGGGTATAGGTCTTGACAGACTTACAATGCTTATGACAGGCTGTGATAATCTGCGTGATGTAACTGCATTCCCAAAGGTTCAGAACGCGTCCGAGCTTATGTCACAGGCGCCCGGCACTGTTGACGAGCAGCAGCTTGCAGAGCTTGCGATCGCGATTATACCCGATAAAAAAGAGGAAGATGAGTAAATGATTGAGGTTAATAATCTCGTAAAGCATTACGGCGATAAAAAAGCGGTGGACGGAATAACGTTCACCGTTAACGATAATGAGGTGCTTGGCTTTCTCGGCCCTAACGGCGCGGGAAAGTCAACAACTATGAACATGCTCACCGGATATATTTCAATGACCTCCGGCGAGATTAAAATTAACGGAATTGATATTCTCCAAAATCCTATTGAGGCTAAAAAGCAGATAGGCTATCTGCCGGAGCAGCCTCCGCTTTATCCCGAAATGACTGTTGCCCAATATCTCGGCTTTGTTTCGGAGCTAAAGGGTGTGAAGGATATCAAGACCGAAATAAATAATATTGCCGAAAAGACGGGACTTTCACAGGTTTTAAAAAGGAGAATAGGAAACCTTTCAAAGGGCTATAAGCAGAGAGTAGGACTTGCGGCGGCGCTTGCGGG
>JBJEIV010000067.1:0-3881 GCA_051877395.1 Candidatus Ornithomonoglobus sp. | reverse complement strand
GCAAGCTCCATAGCGTCGAGATGCTCAAAGGTTTCAAGCTGATTTTCCGTGAGAAGCTCGGTGTACTTGAGTACCTCCGGCGACGGGTCGTTTGCAAAGAAATCAAGCTGGTCGGTATATGAAACGTAGTTGCCGAACTGCTCCGGCTCGCCCTTGATCCTTGTGATATTCACCGCCGCGCCTGTCGGAGTTATGCCCTCCGTAAGCGGCTTTACCGCCTTGGGGAGCGGAGAAAGCTTATCAAAGGCGATAGTCTTTGTTTTGCCCTGCGGGATATTTACCTGCTGACCGAACCTTGTATACTTACGGTTGGTCTTGTTTGCCTCCAGCACATAGCGGTTAAGGATGGACTCCATAAGCGGAGACATACCCGCGGAGCCTGTGCCGTTGAGGTTGAGATTTGTTTCAAAATCAGTTGCCATATGTTGTTTCCCCCTTTAAATTACGCATTTTTTCTGCTCTCAATGTACTTTTTGAAATCCTCCGAGGAGAGCTTTGAAGGATTCACGGTCGCCTCGCCGGTGCCGCGGCGCGCATACTGCGCATTCTGTGTAATTCCGGCGCGGCCTGCCGAACCGGGCACTCTGACCATTTCCGCGTACGCCTCGAAGATATTCTTTCCGCTTGTGAGGGCGGAACGGAAGGTATCGTTTCTGAGCGCGGAACGGAAATCAAAGTCCGGCACGACGATCGCAAGCTTCTGCGCGTCGCTCTGCCACTCCTTAACAATGCCGTCGCTGCCCGCGGCGCCGTTCCGGCTCTGCTGCGCTCTGCCGTTATTCACACCGTAGGCGCCGCCCGCGTTATAACCGTTATTTGCAGCGTATGCCGCGCTCATTCCGCCGCCGGACGGATCGTAATACGGAGTGATCGTACCCGTCATACCGCCGTTGGGCTGTGAATTGACAATTCGGGCGATCTCCGCGTCAAACTCCTCCTTGGTGTTAAACACCTTAAACGGCTCCTCCGCGCCGCCCGCTGCATTTTCCTCGGGCTCATTCTGCATATCGGCAGGAATATTGCCCCTGTTCTTTTTGTCCTTTAATGCCATATTTCTATCGCTCCTTTCCTTTTTGTGCATAAATCATATCACAATTTATTGCATTTTTCAACCGGGAATAATTAGCCATAATTTACAGAAAAGTCATTTTTGTGTGGAAATTTAAGCTATTTTGTGGTATAATAGATATATAGATAGTACAAAAAGGAGGGAGAATATGTCCAGACAAAGAAGAATCGCAACCCACACCGAAGTGCTGGAGTTTCTCACGGACGTCATGCGGCGGGATATTGAGGACGGTGTGAAGCTTTCGGACGCCATGAGCGCCGCGGACAAGCTCCACAAGTATTATATGCAGGAAAAGGATAACGAGAAGGACACGCGCCGGACGGGAGTAGTGATCCTGCCCGAGATCAAAAACGCCGATGGAAAGGAGGAAAACGAGGAATGATATTACAGACACCCGCTCCGCCGGAGCTTACGGGAAACGCAATGCAGGATATTGCGGCGCTCAGGGAATGGTGCTGCATTTTAAACAGACAGCTCAGATATGTTACGGAAAATTTTGACATGGGCATACGCGCGGTAAACGCGGATATTACAGGCATAGCAGACACTGTAAGCAATATGTCCGAAACGGAGGAAAGCACGGAATGAAGTACAGAATCAGCAACAAGTATAACTACACGGTGATATCAAACACCTGCATAAGAGACAAAAATCTCAGCCTTAAAGCAAAGGGACTTCATACTCTCATGATGTCCCTGCCGGACAACTGGGAGTATTCCATAAGAGGTCTTACGGCGATATGCAAGGAGAGCAAAACCGCGGTCATGTCCGCGCTGAGAGAGCTTATAGATGCCGGATATGTAAAGCGCGTCAAGATTCAGAGCGCCGGAAACGGCTTTCACAAATGGATATACAGCATCTATGAAGCTCCTCAAAGCGGCAGTCCTGGCGCTGAAAATCCGTGTTCCGAAAATCCGAACGCGGAAAATCCGAACGCGGAAAATCCGTGCGCGGAAAATCGGACACAAATAAATAAAGATATAATAAATAAAGATAAACTAAATAAAGACGTACAAAGTATAGACGATGTTCTCGCCAAAATACAGAATAAAAAGCTTGAAGAAGCGCTGAGGGAATTTCTTAAAATGCGCAGAGAAAGGAAAAAACCGATAGGAGCGGCGGCGCTTAAAATGCTTGTAAAAAAGCTCTGCGAAATGGCGGACGATCCCGATACACGCGCAAGAATAGTTGAGCAGAGCGTGCGCAACGGCTGGCTTGATATCTATGCCCTGAAAAAAGACTACGGAGGAGAAAAAAACGAAACGTTAATGTTCCCCACCGCCGATACAGCGTCAATTGAGGAAAGGTTTATGGAGCGTATCGCGGTATAGGATATATCCGGCCTTTTGCAATACCTCTTGAAATCATGTGCCGGTTCTGGTATAATATACATATATTTTCAGGAGGGATCAATTATGAAACATACAAATAAGAAAAAAGCATTTATCACCGTATCGCTTATTCTTGCTCTGCTTCCGGGATGCTCAATAACGCTGCAGCCGCCCATAGTGATCAAGCCTACAGAAGCGCCCACCGAGACAGCTCCGGCGCCGACAGAAGCGCCTGCCGAGACGGCAGCCGCACAGACCGGACAGGCCGCGCAGCCGGCACAGCAGTATACCGATCATACAAATTTGCTGACATCGCAGAACCAGAGGGAAATCAACATTTTTCTCAGCAATTTCAGCGAGGTCGAAATGGGTGACTACGATGCGTCCAATCCGTCAAATGATCTGCTGATATATTTCGGAACGCACCATCTGCAGATCAATAAAAACCAGCTTGCCGATCCGAGTTCACTGAGACATATAAGCGCAGAGCAGGCATATGAGCATTTTGCCATTTCACCCGGAGGCGGTAATTTCTATGCCGCAAACGCGAGCGCGGTGGCAGCAACGGTAGACCGTTATTTCGGAAAGGGCATAACGTCCGCTTCGATACGGTATAACGGATGGTATGTAACTTATGAGAACAACGAATATTTCTTCGACTGCAAGCCTGAGTCAGATCACTACGTTTCTCCCATATTCAGCATAGCCCAATCAATGTATCAGAATTCTGACGGAAGCTATACTGTTGAATTTAAAAATTATCTTTCGATGATTCTTGACGTTGATATATATGGTCTTACTGCAGCGGATTCCCCTGATGCCTACTGTCTTATACCCAACGGCAGCGGTGTCGCTGTCATAGCGCCGTATTCGGGCAGCACAACCACAAAATATCATCTGATACGCTATAATACGCGTTCTTATTGACCAATTTTATGTGGTATAGTACAGCTGTATCAAACAGAACCGGCTCTATTATCAGATTTTTTCAACTTTGTTTAAGCTGAAATTCATGTGTTTAAATCAGAGCGATAAATTATTGTTTGCTTTCCTCCCTCCGAAGCCGCAAGCGGCGTCGCAGGGAGGCTTTAGGCAGGTAAACAATAATTTAGTTTTGATACAGCCCTTTTATCTGAGGTTAGTGTGATTGTTATAAGCGGTTTGAACATATCCCGATTTATGAATATTTTTAACAAATTTTCTTAATATTTTTGTAAAAAAAGATTGAATTTTGTGTTTTCTTAGTGTATAATAGACTAGTAAGGTTTTTTCAAAAATAAATACGAAATATTTTGAGGTGAATAAATTGGCATTGTCAAATGATTTTGAGGCAAGACGGCGCGAGCGTCTTCAGCGTCAGAGAAAGCAAAGAGAACGTATGCGTATTATAAAGCTGATTCTTGCAGCAGCGCTTTTTATATTAGTGATCATAATCATAATTTCGGGTATTTCAAAATGCGGCGGCAAAAAGGAAAGTGAAG
>JBJEIV010000066.1:0-3894 GCA_051877395.1 Candidatus Ornithomonoglobus sp. | reverse complement strand
ATCATGCATAATTTTATAAGAAAATGCGCGCATTTTTCCGAATATGCTGTACTTGGGATATCTTCATATGTAAGTATAAGATTTTTAACGGACAAATCAGCGCGATATGTCAGGATTTACGCGATTCTGTTCTGTATGCTGTATGCGGTAACCGATGAAATACATCAGCATTTTGTGCCGGGGCGCACAGAAAGGATTTTTGATGTGTTTGTAGACACCTGCGGCGCGGCAACAGGTGTAATAATTATCACAGCACTGATATTTATAATAAAGATATATAAAGAGGAAAGGAGGAAATAAGTAATGATTGATTTTCATTCACATTTCCTTCCGTCAATTGACGATGGCGCAAAAAATATTGAAATGTCTTTGAAGATGCTTGAGGAAAGCAGAAAAATGGGGGTTACGGACATCGTGTCTACCTCTCATTGTTATGCATACTCATCAGATGAAATTGAGACGTTTATAGAGGAAAGAAACGCTGCATATAAAAAGCTTATTGGCGCTGCGGAAGAAAAGGGACAGGAGCTGCCCCGAATATATCTTGGCAGTGAGGTTCATCTGACTTGTGATATTTCCGAGATGAGGGCAATTCACAAGCTTTGTATAGAGGGCACGGATTATATGCTTCTCGAAATGCCGTCGACACCGTGGAGTGATGGTGTTATAGAATGTGTTTATAAAATGTCATTAAAGGGAATAACTCCTATAATAGCGCATATGGAGCGTAATCTGGGACAAAAGCCGGAGCTGCTTAATCAGCTGTATAACCTTGATATACTTGTCCAGATTAACGCCGAAAGCTTTGGATTTGGCCCGCTAAAAAAATACATTGACAACATGATGAAGAGCAAGATGATACATATAATAGGTACCGATATGCACAATATCGAGAACAGGAAGCCAAATATTGAGAAGGCGCATAAATACATAACAAAAAGATATGGCGGTGAATGCTGGGATTATCTTATGCATAATGCCGAAAGTGTTCTGAAGGAAAACAGCCTGCCCTTCAGAAATCTTAAAAGCTTTAAGAAAAAAGGGTTATTTTGATTATTGCGTATGCTTTTCACTAAGTCTTCTATATCCAATACAATGAGGAAAATATAGTGAAAAGAGGTTTTAACAACTTGCATTAAGAATGATTAAAATATTAGGATACTTAATGCAAGC
The DNA here is from genome assembly GCA_051877395.1 of Candidatus Ornithomonoglobus sp. Classification (GTDB taxonomy): domain Bacteria; phylum Bacillota; class Clostridia; order UBA1381; family UBA1381; genus Ornithomonoglobus. The sequence goes on along the minus strand of JBJEIV010000066.1, from coordinate 2,721 downwards.
TATAAAATTCGAAATTTCGGAAATAACAAAAAAGAATATTGATAATTAATCATAAGTATATTGTGGATAAACATGTTTTTTTGGCAAAAAGTTTAAAAAATTTATTTTTTAATAGTATTAAGCTTGACAAATGAACTTGAATGGGGTATAATAAGGCTAATTATAAAAAATAATTAAAAAGAAGGAGAAGGTTAAAAATGAAAAAGACATTATTTTTTGCAACTGCATTAGCTGTTGCTGCATCGTCTTTCAGCGCATTTGCCGCAGCTCCACTGTATTCTTTCTGGGATAAGCCGGATGAATTTACAGCAGAGCAGCTCAATGCTTTTGGTGTGCCGAAAACAGATACAGTAACTACTGCTCTTGATATCACATCAGGAACAGGAAATACATATGCAAATCATAGTTCCGAAACATCTACATCTGCATTGTCATCGACATCAAATCCGTTTACAGTAAACGCCAAGGCAGAGCTTGATATGTCAGAGATTGCCCAGGAGTGGGAGGCTTATCTCAAAGCGGCTGATAAGCTTGCAGGAAGAGAAGCAGCTATAGCCGGCGCAAAGCTCACAGGTGAATTTAAGGTTGAAATTGTTGCAAAGGGTACAGGCTCAACAGCAACAGGCGATCTTGAGGGTATCGAGAATGCAAAGCTTGCCGCAAAGGACAGCACAGGCTGGTCATGGGATGAGCAGACACTTGAGCTATTCAAGCAGAAGGGTGAGCCTACATATGTTGATGAGGGTGCCGGTACAAGAACGTTTACTCTCACAATGGAGATTGCAGCCGACAACCAGACACTTGCCGATTATTTTGCAGGCGTGCTTGACGGTACAAAGTCCAAGACTCTGACACTTTTGATTCCGGATAACACAATCCAGACACAGAAGACTCCTACTACAACAGGTGTATATTTCAATGTTAAAGGTAACTTCAGCGGTTCGGTTAAGATTGAAATCTTAGGTCAGGAAAGTGAAGTATCATTTGAAAGCACAGATACAGAGTATTACAGAATTTATAAGAGAAGCAGCAGCGGTGGCGGCGGCGGTGGTACATCAGGTTCTACAGCAACAACTCCGCCGAAAGCAACAACTGCTCCGAATGCTACAGAGAATCCGAATGCAACAACTGCTCCTGAGGCAACAACTGTACCGGGAAGAGAAACTGAAAGACCGACAGCGGTTCCGAACCCGAAGACAGGCGGTACTGAAAACGGTGCAAAGCTCAACTATGATGACCATTATGCATACGTAATCGGTTATCCGGCAGAGGAAGGACAGTCAGAGGATTATCGTGAGGTAAGACCGCAGAACAACATCACACGTGCTGAGGTTGCTACAATATTCTTCAGAATGCTCACAGATAGTTCACGTGCAGAGTTCTGGACACAGGATAACAGCTACAGTGATGTAGTCATCACAGACTGGTATAACAATGCAATTTCAACTGCTACAAACGCAGGTATTGTAAACGGTTATGATGATGGAACATTCGGACCGAATAAGCCGATAACGAGAGCAGAGTTTGCTGCAATTGCTGCAAGATTTGATACAGATCCTTACACCGGCACAGATCAGTTCAGCGATATTTCAGGACACTGGGCTGAAGAATATATCAATAAGGCTGCTGCAGACGGTTGGATCAACGGTTATGAGGACGGTACATTCAGACCGGATCAGTACATCGTTCGTTCAGAGGCGATGACTCTTATCAACAGATTGTTGTACAGACTTGTTGATGAAGAGGGACTTAACACTGCAGATATGGTTAAGTGGGTCGACAATGAGCCGGGTACATGGTACTATGCAAACGTTCAGGAAGCTACTAACTCACATCACTTTGAGCGTACTGCAATCGGCGCATATGAGACATGGACTACAATGAGAGAGCCGAGAGATTGGGAAGCTCTTGAGAAGTCATACTCACAGGTAACTGATGCAGGTTCAGAGGAGTCAGTATACTTCGATGAAGAAGCAAGAGATGACACTTCAATCGCTAATGCAGAAGCAACAGAAGCACCTGAGGTAACAGAAGAGGCAGAAGCAACCGATGAAACTGTCGCAGATGAAGAAGCTGCAGCAGAGACAACAGAGGGAACTGAAGCTACTGAAGCTACAGAAGGTTCTGAAGAAGCAGAATAATATTGAGTAATAAAAACGGCAGCAAGGTAATCCTTGCTGTCGTTTTTTCAATATATATGATTTTTACTAATTTTGCTATAGTCAATGAAAATTAACAAAAAAAATATTGTAATTAAGACAATATAGTGATATAATAAAAAGATAAAGACAATGGTATATTATTGGCGGCCCTGTTGTAGTATGCAGGTGTGACGCAGCAGTAAGGGGAGTGTGGCTGAGCTTGAAGATAACGGATGCAATGATAAAAAAGACATGCTCATCAATGATATATAAGCGTGGTGTGGAGTACTTCCATGAGGGAAGAGTTCATATGCGTAAGCGCGGAGAAGAGGAGCTTACTGCGGTTGTGGATGGTGAGGAGCTGTACAATGTTTATATTACATTCTCCGACGGAAGAATTAACAATGTATTGTGTACCTGTCCGTATTATGAAACAATGCAGACGACCTGTAAGCATATTGTTGCCGCGCTTAAGGAGCGTCAGGCCGAGCTTGATGCCGGCGGCTCATTTACAAACGAAAACGATAAGATTGCTTCTGCCTTGTGTACAGAGTTCAATACACCGGAATATAAGAGGAAA
>JBJEIV010000065.1:0-3929 GCA_051877395.1 Candidatus Ornithomonoglobus sp. | reverse complement strand
AATGCAAATATATCAAGGCATATCAAAGAGCTTTTTTATGACCTCTTCCGTTATCTTTTGCACATACGTCCGGAATTCCTCCGAACTGACGTTTATTTCTTTGCCATTCCTACTGTAATGCCTGACCTCGACCTGAGCCTCTTTCATAACGACCACCTCCATTTAATTATATGCGCAGGATGATAGTCCACTTTTACACTCTGAATATTATTTTCATGTCATCTTACTTAACAATAAATAAAAGCCGAATTTGTCAATCGAATTTTTTTGACAAATTCAGCTTTTGGGTTGTTGTGTTATAATTTATTAGCGCTTTTCAGAACAATGTTTTTTTAAGAATAATAGCATTTTGTAAATTTATATTTAACTTTGATTTTTATAAATGGGAGAATTTATAAATTTCCCGCTTTTTTATTGTCACAATTCGAATATATCAGATAATTTTAAACTTTAATTCCCGATTTTGCTGTGTTAAAATTTTCGTAAGAAATTTAACATACAGAAAAGGGGTATTTACAATGGATTTGAAACCTGTAAAGCTTATCGCACCGATAAAGGACTACATCTGGGGCGGAAGAAGACTTATAACTGATTTTGGCAAAGAAACAACTCTTGACAAAGCAGCTGAGAGCTGGGAGCTTTCAACCCATCCTGATGGTGAAAGCATAGTTAAGGACGGTATCAGTAAAGGCTTAAAGCTTTCGGAATATATAGCTGAAAACGGCAGAGAGTGCATTGGCAGCCGTGCAGCAGCATTCGATTTCTTCCCCATACTTATACAGCTTATAGACGCAAAGGACAGTCTTTCCATTCAGGTTCATCCCAATGATGAGTATGCGCTTCGCGTTGAGGGTGAATACGGAAAAACAGAGATGTGGTATATAGTTGACTGTGAGCCTGATGCATATCTCTATTATGGTCTTAACTGTGAGGTCACAAAAGAAGAATTCAGAAACCGTATAGAAAACAATACACTGCTCGAAATTCTTAACAAGGTTCCTGTACATAAGGGTGACGTGTTTTTCATACCTTCCGGCACAATCCACGCAATATGCGCCGGAATCTTAATCTGCGAAATCCAGCAGAATTCAAACACCACCTACCGCGTATATGATTATGACCGCCGCGGCAAGGACGGCAAGCCCAGAGAGCTGCATATTGACAAAGCCGTTGAGGTATCAAACCTCTTTCCTGCTCCCAAGCAGAAAAACCGTGATGATAATGTGCTTGCATCATGTAAATACTTCACCGCCGAAAAGGTTATATGCAATGACACTGTAACAATCCCCATTGATGCCGGCTGTTTCCGCTCGCTCGTTATTCTTGGCGGCAAAGGCACGCTTGAAATTAATGGTGAAACCATATCAGTCAAGAATGGTGAAAGTATCTTTATTCCTGCACAGGACGGCAGCTTTACACTTAACGGTAAGCTTGAAGCTATTCTTGCATATGTATAAAAACTGATACCCAAATTACTGTGAAAGGACATTACATATTATGAATGATATAAAAAAATGGAAACTTCAAAAGAACGCCCAGGATGCTGTTGATATACTTAATAAACATAAGTTTGATGCTCACTATGCCGAAAACAAAGAAGAAGCTAAAAGCATTGTTGAGAAGCTTCTCCCCATTGGCGCGGAAATCGCTGTCGGCGGAAGCGTCACCTTGCAAGAAACCGGCATAATGGATTTAATCCGTAATCCTAAATATAAATTCATCGACCGATTCAATAATTCATCATGGGATGAGGAGCTGCACAAATACCGTCTCGGATTTCTTGCGGATGTATTTGTTTCAAGTTCAAACGCCGTTACATTGGACGGTCAGCTTGTTAATATCGATTGTACCGGAAACCGTACAGGCTGCATCGGCTTCGGTCCTAAAAAGGTCATAATAGTTGTCGGCGCAAATAAGATTGTGCAAGATGCCGCTGAGGGCATTAAACGCGCAAAATCAGTTGCACCACTCAACTCAAAGCGGATTCGTCATAATAATCCATGTGATGAAAGCGGTAAATGTGAGAACTGTACAGGCACATCGCGAATATGCAACATTGTAAGTATAATTGACGGATGCTATAAATTCCCGGGCAGAATAAGTGTTATTGTTGTTGCAGAGGAGCTTGGATTTTAACTTTCTTTTTTAGCTTTACTATATTATTGAGCTTACACTTAATTCAAATCCGCCTCTTGCAAGAAGTTGTCTTACAGAACCACTTTCTGCCCATGCAGTCGGAGATTATGGAAGAATGTCAGTATATTGGCAGACTCAATGGGATAGTCTCGGTAGAATACAGAAATTGATTGGCAAAACTATTAAATTGCTGACTATCGGGACAAATTCCCGCCAAATCACCACAACAGAGCTAAATTTATTGACAACAAAAAAAATATATGATAAACTATATTGGAGAGGTGCAAAACAATGGCAATAATTTTTTTTGATTTTGATGGAACGCTCGTTGATGAGAAAGCTGAAATTTACCGCCCCACACAAATAACAATAGCTTCTATAGAGAAGCTTAGAAAGAACGGTCACTTGGCTGTGCTCGCTACCGGACGCGCAAAGAGCTATATTCCTGATACAGGTATTAAATTGGACGGAATTATTGCATCAAACGGAGCATATGCAGAAATTAACGGAAAGGTTGTTTATAACTATCTTGTTCCCGATGAGTATACACGGGAAATAGTTGAACGCGCTGATGAGATGGAATATATTTATGTACTTGAAAATCAGGATATATGCTACACCAATGGTTTTTATAATGATGATTTTATTCATATACTTGAATTTTTTGATATCAGCAGAACAAATTTCAGACCTGTAAGCGAGGCCGAAAAGCTCAGAGCAAACAAGATGTTTCTCACCTGCAAAAATGAAGCAGCCTTTAAACGTCTTTGTGAGGTATTTGATGGAAAATTTATATTCGGAATGCACAGGGGCGGTCAGTCTTGTGATTGCGATCCTGTAGGCAATAACAAAGGCAGAGGCATTGCTGCCATTGCAGCCGCTGCAGGCGTTGATATTTCGGAAACCTTTGCCTTTGGCGACAGCATCAATGATTATGAAATGCTTGAAAATGTTGCGCACGGCATAGCAATGGGCGATCACAGGCCTGAGCTTGATGCTGTATGTGAATTTGTAACAGGAACCGTATCCGAAGAAGGCGTTACAACTGCACTGGAAAAGCTCGGTCTTGTATAAAAGCGGAGTCTTTTTGTTCCAAATAAATATTGTTCATGTAACCAAACACAAGACACATGAGAATAAATAAAATATGCTATACTCATGTCCCTGTTGTACAGTTAACACTGATTATTGTTACAATCCGCATACAAAAACACAAGTACGGTTTCGCCCATACTGATAATAAAAATATCGCAAAAGCACAAAAACCATGTATTTATTTCCATATACATGGAAAAGCTTTTAAAATCCGATATGACATCTTTAAATTTTACTAAAGATTCGGGAATTTTTATGCTGATGGGGATATTCCGTTTAAACGAGTTAGGGCTGCGGATATAATCTTGGGCTACAGCATAAAAACAGTCCAAGAGAATATATCCGCACCCCCGATGACGTCACTCTGCCTATGGCGGCAGGAACAAACCGTAAACTTGAAAGTAGTGTGCTTACAGAAGCAGACAGAATTATTTTGTTAGTCTATATCAATATAAAAGATGCCGAGCATGGAGGAATGATCAGCTTATCGTCCTTAAATTCACATTCCCCGTTATATGAATATATGACTTCTTTTGAGGATACCTCCATGGGCTGCGTATGCTGCGAGCCGGAAGGATTGATAACGACAAGAATATTACTGTCCTCCGCGGTCCTCTTATAAATCAAGGGATAAGAGTTTACCGGACGGCGCGGAAAATGTTGTGTAAATAGTATAAAAACGAACCTCCTAGGTGAAA
>JBJEIV010000064.1:0-3934 GCA_051877395.1 Candidatus Ornithomonoglobus sp. | reverse complement strand
AGATATATTGTATTCAGTGTAACATAATTCTAAGCGTTTTTCAAGCATTTTATTCACTTTCAATGTGGTTTTTATTAATGTGTTACAGTTCAAATATCAGCACCACAAATTATTATTATCAAACGCTGCTCAATTATCATGTATGAACAACATTATTATATCATCTGTTTGTTTTTTGTCAATACCAAAAATAGGACAGAACTCATACAAAAAGGAAGCGATTATTTAAAACCGCCTCCTTTTAAGCTTAATCCAGTATCGGAACACCGAACTCGGAAATTACCGTGTCGGTATCGTCCTCCGAAACATATTTAAGATAGGTCGGATAGAGCGGGCAGCCGAAGTAATACTTTTCGTATACGCCGCCTTCGCCGTCGCTTGTGCGGTCGGCAAGGGCGATCTGCCAGTCCACACCGTTTCCGCTATATTCAATACGGAACTTGTGCTGCTTATCGTCCCCGAAGCACAGCACCACCGCCGCGGATCCGTACCAGTTGCCCTTGTTTAGCACTACCTCACCGCCTGCCGGACACGTCCATGAGGTTTCCTCGTCCCTGTCATAGAGCGCCGACGCGTCAGTTCCGTCCGAGGTTATCGACTCGACTACCTCGTAGGTTATGCCGACCTCCGGGTTGCCGTAATCCTCAAGCGCCGCATAGTCAACCGACTTAACAGCCTTTTTGGTGCTTTGCAGCTTTTCCTTTATTTCCTCCGCCTGCTCAGCTTCAAGAGCGGCTTCAAGCGTGGAAATATATATAAGTCCGTCATAGTATTCTACTGTTTTGCCCAGTGTTTCCGCTATAATTCTGACCGGAACAAAGGTTCTTTCGTTCTTTATTACCGGAACGGTATCCGTCTCCTTCTCCGCGCCGTTTACCGTGTATTTGCTTTCGCCCGGCGTCAGCTTTATAACCGTGCCGCCGCTCTCTATGGTTATTTGCTCGGTTTTTTCGTCATAGTCCACCTTTGCGCCGAACGCCTCGGAGATAAAACGGAGCGGAACCATTGTTCTGTCCGTTTCGTCAAGATACGGGCTTACCGCGTCATTATCCTCGTCAACAAGCGTCTTTGCGCCGTTTACAAGCGCTGTGGGATTATCAAGCGCAAGCGCGACACTGTCGCCGAAATACAACTCGTCTATACTGTAATAGCGTCTGTTTTTAAGGTCGGGATTTGTAACCTTTTCACCGTCCGCGCCCGCTGTGAACACCTGCGGCACCGGAATTTTTTCGGTGTCGTAGCCGAGGTAGTAGCCGAGATGCGTGGTCTGGTTGTAGCAGCTGTTCTGCCATGCGACCGCGTTGTAATACTCGCTGTCGCTTGTGAGCGTCGGTATTCTGTACGCTGTCGGAATCGTCGTTGTGTAAATTCTCAGACTTGTTCCGTCATTTGACGGGAATATAAGCTCCTCGCGCCAGTCGCCGAAGAGGTCTGCCTGAAGCGATGGATTCGACTTTGTCGCGTTTATCGAGTGCGCTCCCACCGCCTTGAATATCGGATAAATCTTTTCTGTCTCCGAGTTCCACTTGTAAACGCCGTTTCCGTCCTCTATTTCTCTGCCCAGATCACCGTCCCAGTATATGGCAAAGTTTGCGGGCATTGAATAGTCGGTTGAGATTACCGTTCCGTCCGCCGCAGTAAGCACGCCGTATGCCGACCATGCCTCCTCGCCCTCATATGCCGGGTCAATGTCCGCGGTGCAGGCGCGTCCGTTATCGGTTCCCGTGTTCATTCCGTAAAGAAACTCGCCTGTTCTCGCGTCACGCATTACAAAGCCGTAATCCGCGCCGATATATTCCTGACAGGTGTATACCTCAAGTCCCGGTCTGCTTGGCACAAGGTCGCCCACATGCTGCGAATCACCGTGACCTAAGCCTGTTGAATACACAGGCGTTCCGTCATGGTCAAGAAGCAGATTTCCGAACACAACCTCGTCCTTGCCGTCATAGTCAACATCAGCCGTTGCCATGTTGTGATAGCCCTGACCGCTGTACCACGGACTGTCATCGTCGGGCGAACGGTCATGTGAATCAAAGGTCCAGTCCGTAACGATCTTTCCGTCCTCAAGATGCCATGCGCCGATACAGGTTCTGTCGTAATAGCCCCTTGACAGAATAAACGAGGTGTTCACTCCGTCAAAGCTTGCTATCGCTCCGAGATAACGCTCCGAGCGGTTGCCGTAGTCGTCGCCCCATGAGCCTATATCCCATGTCCTGCCGTCAGACCATGTTCCTGTGCTCTGCGGCCAGTAGTCTGTTGTGTCGATAACGCTGCCGTCCTCGCCGTTAAATACAGTGATGTAAAGCGGTCCTTTAAGGTTCTTTCCGTTATCCTGCTTATACCAGTCCGCGTCCGCGTCGCCTATGACGCTGCCGTCTCCGGCAATTGTTCCGTCCGCGGTTCTTACCGCCATTTCCGCCTTGCCGTCACCGTCAAAGTCCGCGCACATGAACTGCGTGTCATGCTCGCCGCTTCTGATGTTCGGACCCATGCTTATCCGCCACAGCCTTGTGCCGTCAAGCTTATAGGCGTCAATATAGCATACATTTGTATAGCCTGTCTTTGACGCGTCAAGAACTATAGCGTTCCATTTCAGAATTATCTCGTATTCACCGTCGCCGTCAAGGTCTGCCGCTGACGCGTCTCCTGCCGTATAATATCCTGTTGCGCCCTCAATCTCCTCCGGCGCCGGACTCTCAATCGGTACCTCAAGATAACCGTCCCATACGGTTACCTCCTCGCACCTTTCTCCCTCGCCGCCGTCCGTAACCGCGCTTACGCTGTACTTATCCTTTGCGGTTCCGTCAATATCGGTATAATTTGTAAGGCTCAAGGGCTCGCTGTTGAGCTTTTTGCCGTTTCTGTAAATATTATATTTTACGTCTATGCTCTCTGTTCCCTTCCAGCGCCATGAAACAAAAACACCGTTATCCGTTGTGACCGCTACAAGACCTCTGCCCATATCCTCAACGCGGCGCTGTATGTCCGGTCTTGCGTCTATAAGCCTTTGCGTTTCTGCCGCCGATTCGGCATACTCGCCGATTGTGAGATTGTCGCCCACCTCACACTTTATACTCTTTGTTCCGTTCAAATCCGACGCTGTAACGACAGCAGTCACACTAAACAATAGTGTGACTGCCGAAAGAACAGCTGTGGATTTCTTCCAAAATTCACGTCTATTCATATAATTATTTATCCTTTCATTCCGTCGCTTCTTCGGCCTTTTCTTCGTTTACAGCTTCCTCTTCAGCCTCCATTGCGGCTTCATTCGCCGCCCTTTCGGCAAGCTCCTGCTGGTATACGGCTTCCTTCTCGTCAAGTATCTGCTGATAACCGAGAGCGAGATATTCCTTGCAGTACTTTTCGTACAGCGCGTCAAAATCCTCCGGCTTGCAGTTTACAAGCTGCGTATGAATTTCCTGCCACTTTGAAAGAAGATTTCCCGCGTTCTCCGAAAGCGATTCTATCGGGCTTGAGAAGATATAGTCGCAGTACAGGTAATCCTTGCCCGCATACAGCCAGTTGTCATATGCCTGGTAGATAAGATGCTCATAGCCGTCAGGAGCGTAGGTTTCCGCCTGCGCCTTAACGTTAAGCTCCTCATCGCCGAGGTCCTTACCCTCTATAACAACGCACCACATATCCTTGTTGGAGTTGTAGTTCATTCTCTCCTCGCCATCGTAGCCGTCGATAAGCACCGGAACATCTCCGTCCATTTCATAGGTCTTGCCCTCAATACCGTTCTGCATCTCAAAGATATGGTCGTTCATCCACTCATAGTACATGAGCACAGCCTCCGGGTGGTCGCAGTGCGCGTTGATGCCCGATACAAGTCCGAACGGGTTATCCTTTCTGCCGCCCTTAGGTCCGATCTCCGGGTCAATATACGCCGGAAGCACGGTAACCTCCGCATCGGGAACATTTTCCTTCAGTG
>JBJEIV010000063.1:0-3943 GCA_051877395.1 Candidatus Ornithomonoglobus sp. | reverse complement strand
GGGGTCTGTCGAGAAGAACAGTTCTTCCTATTGCCTGCATTCTCGCGCCGATGCTTTCATTCGAAAGGATATAGTTGCCCTTAAGCTGTATTTTTGAACGCCCGATCTCTTCCTCTGTAAGCTTATCCGACTTGATTTTCTTTATCTCCTCCACGATCAGCTGCGCCACACGCTCTGCGTTTTCCGGCGATGTTGCAGCGCTGATGTCAAAGGTTCCTGTTCCCATATATGCGCTGTGTCCCGCCGCTATTGAATAGACAAGACCGTACTTTTCGCGTATATTCTGAAAAAGTCTTGACGACATTCCGCTTCCGAATATGTTATTGAACACAAGCAGCGGATATACCGCATCGTCATATACGTCAATACCGTTGAAGCCCGCAATAAGCTGAACCTGCTCAAAATCACGGTTTACAAACATATTTCGTCCGTTGTATGCCGCAGCTTCAAGCTCTACCTTATTATCAAGTATTTTTCTCTGACCGAAATACATTTCAAGCTTGTCGAACAATGAGTCCTCAAAGCTGCCCGATACCGCGATAACAATGTTTTTGCTTGTGTAGTGCGCGCGCATATATTCACGCATTATATCCGGCGTTATGCTGTTAAGGACCTCCTCTGTTCCGAGGATCGGTCTGCCCATTGCAGTTCCGCCCCATACAGCATCGGCAAACAGATCATAAACGACGTCCTCCGGGCTGTCCTCATACATTGCGATCTCCTCAACGACAACCTTCCTTTCAAGGTCCATATCCTCCTTTGAAAGCTTCGGCTCAAACACCATATCCGACAGAATATCAAGTGAGGTCTCAACATACTCATTGAGAGTTTTGGCGTAAAAGCATGTATACTCGCGGGTCGTGTACGCGTTAAGATGTCCGCCTACGGAATCCATTTCAAGCGCGATATCCCGCGCAGAACGCTTCATAGTTCCCTTGAACACCATATGCTCAATGAAATGTGAAATACCGTTCTCCTCCGGCTTTTCATACCGTGAGCCGTTCCCGACCCACACACCAACTGATACGGACTGCACATACGGAACTCTTTCCGCCGCAACCCGTATCCCGTTTGATAATACCTTTTCTATGTACATTATATTTTTCCTTCTGTAAATTATTACATTAAATTTCTTCCGGCAATACAGTTATTATAACATATATATGAAATAAAATCAAGGTGCAATTGCTGCCATACACACATCTGCACTGTTTATGCCCCACATCATACATTCAAAAGACGGCATATCATTTCTACGCCGTCTTTAATATGTCGTCCAATATTTTCATAATATCAGCATTTATCTCTGCAATACTTCTTACATTACCGTCACTGTCAACACATGATACCTCCTGCCAGCTGCGCGCCCGGGCAACGAGCAGCGCGTTATCATAGCTTTTTTTCAGATATGTGAGATTACTCTCATGAATATCCTTTTTATCGGAATTGTCTATTTTATTCGACCTGTCCGCCATGAGCCTTGCCGCGCTCTCGGGAGGCATGTTAAGAAACATCGTCACATCCGGCACCGGAAGTCCGAAATGACCGTATTCAAGCTCAACAAGCCAGTCAATAAAGCGCTTCTTTTCCCTTTTATTCTCTATCTTCGCCGCCTGATGTATCATATTTGAAGGGACATAACGATCCGCAACTATTACAGTTCCCGCGTCATAATCCTTTTTCCAATCCTTGCGGTATGTAGCAAAGCGGTCAACCGCGTAAAAGGTTGACGCGGTATATGCGTTTACATCCTGCGGCTCCCTGCCGAAATCACCCGAAAGATACATCTTGACAAGCGCGGACGACTCACTTTCATATGCCGGAAACGATACCAGTCTTGCCGGTATGCCCCGCTCGGTCAGCTCGTTATATACCAACTCCGACTGTGTCTGCTTTCCGCTTGAATCGGTGCCCTCTATCGCTATTAAAATTCCCATAACAATCAGTCCTGTTTGTATTTTTTGCTTCTGCCGCGCAGCAGAACCGTCATGGCAAACTTAGGCAAGGCAAGCATTCTCTTTGCGCGCCACGGCTCCTTTTTCAGGCGGTAGAACCATTCCAGACCGTGATCGCAGTACCATGCGGGCGCTCTTAAAACAGTTCCGGCAAAAACATCAAGACTTCCGCCGATTCCCATTGCAACGCGCACACCCTTAAGACCTTCCGCGTTTCTCGCAAGCCACTGCTCCTGCTTCGGCGCGCCCAGACACACAAACAGCAGGTCAGCGCCGGACTCATTGATTTCGCGGACGATTTCCGGCTCTTCCTCGGGCTTGAAATAACCGTTGCGCATTCCCGCGATCTTAAGACCCGTATACTTTTCCTCCAGCTTTTCCTTTGCGATCTCCGCAACCCCCGGCTTGCCGCCGAAAAGGAAAACGCTGTGGTCTGTACCCTTAATGCGGTCAAGCACATCACAGGCAATATCATAGCCCGCCGCGCGCTCACTGATCGGTCTGCCGAGTATCTTTGAGGCATATACAACGCCTATTCCGTCAGCTGTAAGCAGCTCGGCGTCATTTAAAAGCTCTGCAAACTCCGGCTCCTTATACGCAACCATGAGAATTTCGGAATTGGGAGTATACACCTTATGCAGCTTATCCTCCTCAAAAAACTCCATGATCCTGTCGGCGGCCTGCTTTATGCTTACCATATCAACATATACGCCGAGAATATTGACCTTGTCTTTCATCTGTAATCTCCTTTATCTTAATTATGGGGCATCTGCTTGTCCGCTATCTCTTTTGCTTTTTTATCACGCTCCGCGATCGGGATATAGTTTTTCTTACGGACGATTGATTTATACGCCGGACGGATGATTCTTGAACAGCCGATAGTTTCCTCAAGCCTGTGCGCGCACCAGCCCGCGATTCTCGCAACCGCAAAAATAGGCGTGTACATCTCCGGCGCGATGCCGAGCATCTTATAAACAAAGCCGGAATACATATCAACATTGGCGCACATTACCTTGTCATTATGCTTTACCTCATAGAAGCGCTCCGGTGTAAGACGTTCAACGGCGGTATAGAGCTTAAACTCCTTTTCCCATTCGGGATTGGTTGACGCAAGACGCGACGCGCGCTCCTTTAACAGAATACATCTCGGATCGGAATAGGTATATACTGCATGTCCCATACCGTATATAAGTCCCGCGCCGTCAAACGCTTCTTTACGGAGAATTTTATCAAGGTATGCTCTTACCTCGTCATCATCCTCCCAGTCCTTTACATTAGCCTCAATGTTGTCCATCATCGCCATAACCTTTGCGTTTGCGCCGCCGTGCTTAGGACCCTTTAAGGAGCCTATCGCCGCGGCGACCGCGCTGTAGGTATCGGTACCCGATGATGAAACAACTCGCGTTGTAAACGCGCTGTTATTACCGCCGCCGTGCTCTGCCTGAACCATAAGAAGAACGTCGAGCATTTCCGCCTCAGCGCTTGTATACTTATTATCCGGCCGCAGCATATAGAGAATATTTTCCGCCGTTGAAAGCTCCCTCTGCGGAACGTGCAGATAAAGACTTTCACCGTCATGGTAGTGCCGCTTTGCCTGATAGCCCGCCGCCGCGATAACCGGCAGACGCGCAATAAGCTCTATTGACTGTCTTAAAATATTCTCAACCGATATTTCGTCCGGGTTGATGTCATATGAATACATAGCAAGCACGCTTCGCGCCATCTTGTTCATTATATTTGACGAAGGAGCCTTAAGTATCATATCCTCGGTAAAGCCCGCCGGAAGAGCTCTCAAATCTCCGATAAGATCCTTGAACTTTTCAAGCGCTTCACTTGTCGGGAGCGCTCCGAACAAAAGAAGATATATAACCTCCTCAAAGCCGAAACGCCCTTCCTTTTCGCAGTTTTCTACAATATCGTTAATATCATAACCGCGGTACTTCAGATGTCCCTCGGCCGGTTTCTTTTCTCCGTCCTCAATATAATAA
>JBJEIV010000062.1:0-3952 GCA_051877395.1 Candidatus Ornithomonoglobus sp. | reverse complement strand
AGAGATCAGCGATACTTTTTATGAGAAATGGTTCATATCTCTTGACAACACAGAGGCTGCGGTAATTTTTTTTGGTATTCATCTTGACAATTAATTCCGTATGTGGTATAATTAACACGATCAAACAAAGGCGTTTGAAACCTTCTGCGGGTTTCGGACGCCTTATTTTTTTATGTATAACAAGCAAGAAAGGAAGTTAATGGTATGATTAACACAGGAGACACAGGGTTTATGATACTCTGCGCAACGTATGTATTCTTTATGACGCCGGGTCTGGCGTTTTTCTACGGCGGACTTTCACAGAGAAAGAACGTTGTAAACACAATGATGATGTCAATTTCGATTATGGGACTTGCATCAGTACTATGGGTGCTGTGCGGATATTCACTTTCGTTCAGCGGCGACATCGGCGGCATAATCGGAAATCTAAAGGCGTTCTGCTTTAACGGAGTGGGAGCAGAGCCGGGACCATATGCGGACACAATTCCGTCTGCGGGCTTTGCAGTGTTCCAGATGATGTTTGCGATAATCACTCCGGCGCTGTTTACGGGCGCTGTTGCGGGACGCATGAAGTTCAAGGCGATTTTCCCGTTTGTTGCGCTGTGGTTATTTTTAGTTTATTTCCCTATGGCTCATATGGTATGGGGCGGCGGTCTTATAGATAAGCTCGGCGCGATCGACTTTGCCGGCGGCAACGTGGTACATATAAGCTCCGGTATAACCGCGCTTCTTCTTGCCCTCATAATAGGCCCCAGACACGGAGTGAGAACAGGAAAGAGCTTCCTTCCGCACAACATCGTATTTGTTGTGCTTGGAGCGTCGATCCTCTGGTTCGGATGGTTCGGCTTCAATGCGGGTTCATCGCTCAAGGCGGACGGTCTTGCGCTTCACGCGTTCATAACAACTAACACATCCGCGGCGACCGCGATGCTTTCATGGATGTTATGCGACGCTTTAAAGGACGGAAAGCCGACTATTATCGGCGCGTGCACAGGCGCGGTAGCGGGTCTTGTCGCGATAACTCCGGCGGCCGGCTTTGTCCCGATATGGGCATCCTTTATCTTCGGCGCGGCAGTCAGTCCGGTATGCTACTTTGCAATTTCGGTAATGAAGCAGAAGCTCGGCTACGATGACGCGCTTGACGCGTTCGGCTGTCACGGTATCGGCGGAATTCTTGGATGTATCTTAACAGGCATCTTTGCCGACCCGGCTGTGAACGGCAAGGTAGGTCTTGTGTTCGGCGAAACGCATCTTTTCTTCGCGCAGCTTCTCAGCATCGTAATAACAGCGGCTGTTGCAATAATCGGCACGCTTATCGCGGTGGGGATTACACGGCTCTTTACCAAGCTCAGAGTTGATCAGGAGGAGGAATATCTCGGTCTTAACGCAAGCGAGCACGGAGAGGTTCCGTATCCGTCAACAATGTAAAATATATTGACAATATAAAAGGAATATCCCGTTTTCCTTATCAGATAGGGGATATTCCTCTTTTTTATCATTTAAGCATCTTATTTAACTCATTATATGCCTGTTCATAGTCCTTATAATGAACCGTGTTAATTCCAAGCTCCTTTGCGGCGTCAATGTTTGCGGCGCTGTCGTCAATAAAAACACATTCCGAGGGCGTGAGGCCGTAGAGCTCAATAAGCCTTTCATATATTCTGCGGTCGGGCTTTATCAGCTTTACATTGCAGGAGAATATCCCGCCGTCCATGTAATCAGTAAAGCTCAGCACCTTAGGGTTGCACTGCGTGACGTGGTGGGAATAATTTGAGAGGTAGAGCACGCGCAGCCCCCTTTCCTTTAATTCGCAAATCCACGGTATTGTAAAATCACGCAGAGCGAGAGCGTCGCCCACGCGGTCAAAGGCTATGCGGATCTCGTTTTCATACCCCGGCGCATTTTTATTAAAGCCCTCAAGCATCTCGTCGCGGCTCAGGACCCCGCGGTCAAGCTCGTTCCAGAAGCTGCCGCCGAATATTGCGTCTTTGACAATTTGCGCCGTTTCACTGTCAAATAAATTGTATATGTATTCGCCCCAGTCGAAATCGACAAGAACCCTTCCTATGTCAAATATTACCGTATTAATCATAACACATAAGCTCCTTTGCAATGTCTATATATAAAGTATACCATAATATAAAACAAAATGCAACAGAGAACTTATTGATAAAATAATGGCTGCGAGAAACAGAAATATTAATATATATATGCTTTTCACTAAGCTTTTTACAGTTGTTGCGATCAATCCTTTCTGCGGCATATTTTTACTTTACAAACTATGCAAAATGTGATACAATACAGTTATAAAAGGAGGGAGGAAAATACTATGTCAGATAATATTTATACCATAAATAATATACAATGCGCCTTAAATCCTGTATTCAATAAGTATCGTGTAAAGAAAGCAACTTTGTTCGGGTCTTACGCCAAAGGGCAGGCAACTGCAAAAAGTGACATAGATTTGCTCCTTGACAGCGGACTTAGGGGATTAAAATTCGTAGGTCTGATTGAAGATATACACACCGCGCTTGATAAAGAGGTAGATGTTTTTGATGTGACACACATAGTTCCCGATTCAATGATTTATAATGAAATCAAAAGAGATGGAGTTACAATATATGAAGCATAAAATTATAGTTGAGAAAATCATCAAATATATTGATAAAATTCTTAGGTATACTGATAATTGCACATATGAAAGCTTTTCTGAGAATACTGTTCTTGTGGAAGCTTGTGTTTTTAATCTTAGTCAGATTGGTGAGCTTGCTAATAGAATTGATGATGAGTTTGAGAAAGACACCGGCAATATTCCGTGGCGTGTTTTATACGGTTTAAGAAACAGAATTGTTCACGACTATGAAGGTGTAAATTTGGTGCTTATCTGGGATATTATAGAAAACGATTTGCCCGAACTACGGAGACAGTTAGACGAAATAATAAATGGGTGATTTTAATAAATTCTGAAATAAGATGTTTTAAATCAGTAAAATACAAATGGACGGTTCTGCTGCTGACACAGTAGAACCGTCCATTTATATTTGTTATTGATCAGAACTTTATAATTCCCATAGAATCCAGTATTGACGAAATAAGGATCGCTACGATAAGAACCGGAGCGATGTATTTGATCATCACCGTAAAAATCTTCTCGCGTCTGAACTTACCTGATAAGGTGATTTCAGCCTTGACATTATCAATGCCGAACACATAGCCGACAAAGATACAGGTGAGAAGCGCGGTTACGGGCATGAGAACCGAGTTTGTGAGGAAGTCGAGGGTATCTAAAATATCCATGCTTCCGAATTTCACGCCAGAGAGAACGCTGTAGCCTAAGATACAGAGCGTGCCGATCGCCTGTCCCCAGATTCCGGTGAGCAGAGCCGCTTTTTTTCTGCTCATGCCGAAGCGGTCGCAGATTGACGAAACGATCGCCTCCATGACCGACATTGACGAGGTTATCGCCGCAAAGAGCACCAGAAGGAAGAAGAGCGACCCCGCAAGCCTTGTGCCGCCCATGCTTGCGAACACCTTAGGCAGTGTGATGAACATAAGTCCAGGACCCTTGCCAAGAGCGCTTTCGTCACCGCCGGAAAAAGCGAATACCGCCGGAATGATCATAAGACCGGCAAGAATTGCTATAATCGTGTCGAAGAACTCGATCTGCGAAACACTCTTTTCAATGTTGGCGTCCTTGGGCAGATACGAGCCGTAAGCGATCATAATACCCATTGCAAGGGACAGTGAAAAGAACATCTGACCCATTGCCGCAAGAACGCCCTGAAGCGAGAAATGCTCCATGCTGGGAACAAAGAAATACTTGACGCCCTCTATTGCGCCGGGGAGCGTGATCGAGTAGACCGAAATCGCGACCGCGAGGATAAGCAGAACCGGCATAAGCAACTTTGAAAATCTTTCAATGCCCTTCTGCACGCCGCACATGATAACCGCT
>JBJEIV010000061.1:0-3963 GCA_051877395.1 Candidatus Ornithomonoglobus sp. | reverse complement strand
TCGGAACATTAGAAGGCAAGATCGGAACATTAGAAAGCAAGATTGGAACATTAGAAGGCAAGATCGGAACATTGGAAGCTAAGATGAACGCTTTTGAAACCGATATGAATGAATTCAGAGAGGAAGTACACGAATACAAAATAGTTGCCGAAGAAGCTGTTGACAAAACAATAAAGCTGCTGGGTGAAGCTGTTACGACCAATGCTGCCCGGTATGACCGCATGGATTTTGACGGTATGAAGAGAAATACGGAAATTGCTGTCGCTATGACTCAGATGGTAAACGACAGATTGAATTTTCTTGAAAGGGCGTTTGCGCGTAAATAGTCAATAAATAAGGAGACCCGCTGTTCCGAAGACAGGAGCGGCGGGTTTGTAATAAATAACAAAGCCCAAGGAGGTAAATTGCGCATGGCTGAGCCGAAGGAAAGAGTTGAAGAACTCACCGAGCTTATAAATTACCATAATTATAAATACTATGTAGAGGATTCACCCGAGATAACGGATTTTGAGTTTGACGCGCTGCTGCGTGAGCTTGAACAGCTTGAAGCGGAGCATCCGGAGCTTAAAAAGGCAAATTCACCGTCTATGCGCGTTGGCGGAGAGGCGGCGTCCACCTTTGCGGAGGTGCGGCATACGGTTCCCATGCAGAGCTTACAGAAGGCTTTCTCAATGGAGGAGATCTATGACTTTGACAGAAGGGTCAGGGAGGTAATACCGAACCCGGAGTATGTTGTTGAGCATAAAATTGACGGCTTATCCGTTTCGCTTGAATATGTGAACGGCGAGCTTGTAAGGGGTTCAACGCGCGGCGACGGAATAACGGGCGAGGATGTAACGGAGAATATCAGAACAATTCGCTCAATACCGTTGAAATTAAAGGACCCGATACCGTTCCTTGAAGTACGCGGCGAGGTTTTTATGTCCTCTGACAGCTTTAAAAAGCTCAACGCTCTTCTTGAGGAAACTGAGCAGCCGCTTTTTGCAAATCCGAGAAATGCGGCGGCAGGCTCACTAAGACAGCAGGACCCTAAGATTGCCGCAAAGCGCAGGCTTGATATATTTGTATTCAACATTCAGCAGCTTGAGGGAGTTGAAATAACAAGCCATATAGAAGGCTTACGGTTTTTGAAGGAACAGGGATTTAGGACTATTCTTAATGACAGAGTATTTAACACTATTGAAGAGGCGTACGCAGAAATACAGAGGATAGGCGATGAGCGTGATTCTCTGAGCTTCGGCATCGACGGCGCGGTTATAAAGGTAAATGATTTCGCATCGCGGGCTAGGCTGGGAGTAACGGCAAAGTTCCCGAAATGGGCGATCGCGTATAAATATCCCGCCGAAAAGCAGACCACGGTTTTAAGGGACATAAAAATACAGGTGGGAAGAACAGGAGTTCTCACGCCTCTTGCGATCCTTGACACAGTTAGAATTGCAGGCTCTAATGTGTCCCGCGCAACCCTTCATAACAGCGATTATATCAGGGAAAAGGATATACGAATAGGCGACACAGTCGTGGTCGAAAAAGCGGGCGATATCATTCCGGCGGTGGTTGAGGTCATAAAAGAGGACAGGAGCGGAGATGAAATTGAATTTCATATGCCGGATAAGTGCCCCGAATGCGGCGCGGAGGTAGTCCGTGAGGAGGGCGAGGCGGCATACCGCTGCACAGGAATAAGCTGTCCGGCGCAGAGACTGAGAAATATAATACATTTTGTGTCCCGTGATGCTATGGATATTGACGGCTTAGGACCGTCAAATGTAGAAAAGCTTGCGGAAAACGGCTTTATAACAGACGCTGCGGATATCTACTATCTTGATTATGAAAGGGCTGCACAGCTTCGCGGATTCGGCGCGAAATGGGCGGCAAATCTCAGAGCGTCAACGGAAAAGTCAAAGACAAACCCGCTTTACAGACTGATATTCGGTCTCGGCATAAGGCATATAGGGGAGAAGGCGGCAAAGATTCTCGCCGCAAGGTATAAAAACATAGACGCGCTTATGGACGCGCCGGCGGAGGAAATGGCGGAGATCAACGATATAGGTCCCGTAATGGCGGAATCGGTCGCTGAATTTTTCCGTCAGCCGCAGAATATTGATTTTATATACCGCTTAAAAATGGCGGGCGTGGACTGTGTTGATGAAGAAACGGAGGCGGAGGACAAGCGCTTTGAGGGCAAGACCTTTGTCCTTACCGGAACGCTTGAAAAATACAAGCGCTCTGAGGCGGCAAAGATAATCGAGGATCTCGGCGGAAAAACCTCGTCAAGTGTTTCAAAAAAGACAAGCTATGTCCTTGCCGGAGCGGAGGCGGGAAGCAAGCTGACAAAGGCGCAGTCTCTCGGAATTACAGTAATTTCGGAGGCAGAGTTTGAAGAAATGATAAAATAGTTTACATAAAAATATTATGTAAACTAATGAGTGGGATTATGGCAAAACAGATAGTTACGGATTACAGAACATCACCGGAGGCGGCAGCGGAGCTTGGGAGGCTGGGCTATGAGGTTGTTTTCACAAAGCCTCTGCCAGAGCTGTACCGTGAGATACAGGGACACGCTGATATACAGCTGCATATTTTTAACGGCAAGGCGTTCTGCGCGCCGCAGACCTACAGCCATTACAGAGAAGCGCTGCGGGGAACAGAGGTTATCTGCGGCGCGTCTGAGCTTTCGGCTCAATACCCATATGATATCGCGTACAATACATGCGAAATAGGCGGCTATGCCGTATGCAGCAGGAAATTTACAGATGCCGCTATCATTTCCGAATACGAAGCGGCGGGGAGAAAAATTCTCAACACAAGACAGGGCTATGCAAAATGCAGCATATGCGTTGTAAACCATGAATCGGCAATAACCGCGGATGAAGGTATTTACAAGCTTCTTAAAGAGAACGGAATTAATGTCCTTAATATCCGCCAAGGATATATAAGGCTTTATGATATGGGGGGCTTTATAGGCGGCGCGTCGGGACTGCTGGAGGAAAATGTTCTTGCCTTTAACGGAGATATCAGAACGCATCCCGATTGTGACAGTATACTTGATTTCTGCCGCTCCTGCGGTGTTGAGGTCGTTTCACTTGCAAAGGGTGAATTGCAGGACGTTGGCAGCATTATGAGAACGGATATTTAAAGCTATGGAAGATTTATTAAGCGGATTGAATGATGAGCAGCTTGACGCTGTAACATCAACGGAAGGGTTTATCAGGGTTATCGCGGGCGCAGGCTCCGGCAAGACAAGGGCGTTATCACACCGTTTTGCCTTTCTTGTAAATGAGGTCGGCATTCTGCCGGGAAATATTCTTTGCGTGACCTTTACAAATAAATCGGCAAATGAAATGCGTCAGAGAATACACAGTCTGACAGGCGATAATGACACGGGCTATATAAGCACGTTTCACAGCTTCTGCGTTTCAATTTTGCAGGAGGACAGCTATGCGGTGCAGTACCCTAAAAGCTTTCTTGTGCTTGATAATGTCGATATTGACGCAATGCTCGGCATTATATATGAGGAGCGGGGGCTGACCCTGCGGAACATGACCTTCGGAAAGGCAAGGGACATGATCGAGATGCGAAAGCTCTTTAAGGAGCCGGAATATTATAGGGATATGATAACAATGCCCCTTGACACCTTAAAGCGAAAGTATGAGGAGGCCGCAGCTCCGTCCGACATTATATTTTACGGCTATCTCTATCAGGAAAAGAAATGCTTCGGTCTTGATTATAACGATCTTATCAAGTTCTCACTGTTCATATTTGAGCAGAATGAGGATATAAGGCTTAAATGGCAGAAGCGTCTGGAATACATAATGATAGACGAGTTTCAGGATATAGACGAGCTTCAGTATAAGCTTATGGAGGTTCTGTGCGGCTACCATAAAAACCTTTTTATAGTGGGCGACCCCGACCAGACAATCTATACATGGCGCGGGGCGAACGTAAAATATCTTCTGGATTTTGACA
>JBJEIV010000060.1:0-3980 GCA_051877395.1 Candidatus Ornithomonoglobus sp. | reverse complement strand
GGAGCAGCTTCTCAAATATTGAGAAAAAGACAATACCGGGTGAAACGATACAGCATATTCTGAGATAACGGGTACCCATATCAAGAATTTCAGGATTGGCTGTCTGAGTTGATATATACGCGCCTGCGCCGAAGATACCGAAAAGCAGACAAAGGGCGTAAATTATGATACCGAGGAACATGGTGTTACCGGCGATCTGCGCGGCCTTTTCCTTGTTGCCCTGACCAAGTGTCTTTGAAAGCAAAGCGTTCATTCCGACACCTGTGCCGATACCTACGGCAACCATAAGCATCTGGACCGGGAAAGCCAGCGTGAGGGCGTTGAGCGCCATTTCGCCGTTTTGGGGCATGTTCGAAACAAACGCGCTGTCTACAATGTTATAAAGCGCCTGGAGCATCATAGATATGATCATCGGAATACCCAGCTTTAGCATAAGAGTATTTACCGGCATAGAGCCGAGTATATTAGTTGTTTTTTCTTTTTCCATAATGTTCTGAACTCTCCTTTACAAAAAAATAAAGCGTAAATCCGAAGGATTCGGACTTACGCTTCTGCTGCTCAATCTGTAAATATTCTATCATAGAGAGGCAAAAAAATCAAGTAGTTAATTTATACAGATTTCTCAGCCCGTTTGCGGTTTTCCGTTGTCAAAATGGCAGTTGACAAATATCGGGTTTTAAATTATAATATATAATAGAATTTTATTGTTTAACGGAGAATAATAATGGTATTACTTAACGGAAGTAATTTAAAAAAGATGTTTCTGGATGAAACGCTGTTTGACGGTGTGTCGTTTCAGGTAGCGGAGGGCGATAAGGTCGGCTTTGTCGGCGTCAACGGCGCCGGAAAATCAACGCTCTTTAAGATCATAAACGGAATGACAGACTACGACAGCGGCGAGATGTACAAAAACAAGCTTACAAAGATAGGGTATCTTGACCAGTACACCTGCATCGAATCGGAAAATACGATAATGGGCGAAATGCTCACCGCGTTCAGCGAGGTTATTGACATAGAGAAGGAGCTGGACGAGATACGCTATGATATAGAGAATAAAAACGGCGATATAAACTCGCTTGTCGCGCGGCAGACGGCTTTGCAGGAGCGGTATGAGGAGCTTGACGGCTATCAGTATAAAAGCCGTATACGCTCGGCTCTTTTGGGTCTCGGATTTACCGAGGAGGATTTTTCAAGGCGCGTGGACGAGCTTTCAGGCGGTCAGAAAACAAGGGTGTCGCTTGGCAGGCTGCTTATGTCGGACGCTAATCTGCTGCTTTTAGACGAGCCTACAAACCACCTCGATATTGAGTCGGTTGAATGGCTTGAGGGGTTTTTGCAGAGCTACCGCGGCGCGTTTATCATAATATCCCATGACAGATATTTTCTTGATAAGGTCACAAACCGCACCTTTGAGATGGAGGGCGGAAGGCTCCGCGCCTACACCGGCGGCTACAGCGAATATGTGAAGCAGCGCGAGATCGAGCGCAAAACCGAGGAGCGTAATTATGCCAATACCATGCGGGAGATAGAACGCCTTGAGGGCATAGTGGAGCAGCAGCGTCGGTGGAACAGAGAGAAGAATATAAAAACAGCTGAGAGCAAGCAAAAGGTTATTGATAAGCTTGAAAAGACGCTTGTTGTTCCGCAGAGCGAGCAGGAGGATATACGCTTTTCGTTTAAGGCGCTGCCCGGCGGCGGTCAGGACGTCCTGATTACGGATAATCTCGGAATGAAATTCGGTGACAAGCGGATATTTAGGGGGTGCGGCGCGCATATTACAAAGGGCGAAAAGGTGTTCCTTTTAGGCTCCAACGGCTGCGGCAAGACCACCTTTATAAAAAACGTTCTCGGAATGTATGAGCCGTCGGAGGGTGATGTGAAAATCGGCGCAAACATAGAGATCGGCTACTATGATCAGATACAGGAAAATCTGGATATGGAAAAGACCGTGTTTGACGAGCTGCACGACACATACCCGATAATGAACAATACTCAGATAAGAAACGCGCTTGCCGTGTTCCTTTTTAAGGGCGAGGATGTGTTCAAGGAAATCAAAAAGCTTTCCGGCGGAGAACGGGCAAGAGTGGAGCTTGCAAAGCTTATGCTGAGGCCTGTGAATTTCCTTATCATGGACGAGCCTACAAACCATCTTGACATTGATTCGCGCGAGGCGCTTGAAGGCGCGCTTGCCGATTATGACGGTACCATGCTTATGGTGTCTCATGACCGTTACTTTATAAATAAGCTTGCGGACAGAATACTCTATATGACGGAGAACGGCTTTGAAAGCTATATAGGCGGCTATGACGATTTTGCACAAAAGCGGTCGCAGCGCAGGCAGGCGGCGGCAGCGGATGCGGAGGTCAGGGAAAAGCCTAAGAATCTTGATTATCAGGAGCAGAAGAGGTTACAGGCGCAGAAGCGCAAAACACTCAACCGCTTTAAAAAGGTTGAGGAGCTTATAGAAGCGCTTGAGGCGGAGCTTGAAGCCTTAAGCGGGGAAATGACAAAGCCGGAATATGCGGCTGATTTTACAAAGCTTGCAGAGCTTTCAAAGACTGCGGAGGATAAAAACGCGGAGCTTGACAGCCTCATGGAGGAATGGGAGGAGCTTCAGCTTGAAATAGAGGAGAAGGGCTACGAGATATGAGAGCGGTAATACAGAGGGTAACGAGCGCGGCCGTTGCGGTTAACGGAAATACGATCGGCAGAATAGGACACGGACTGCTGATATTTTTAGGCGTCGGCGACGGTGACACGGAGGCGGATTTAAAGTATATAGCGGACAAGGCAATGGGACTGAGGATATTCTCTGATGAGAATGACAAAATGAACCTCAGTGTTTCGGACATCGGCGGTGAAATACTTGTAATATCACAGTTCACTCTTTACGGCGACTGCCGCAAGGGCAGACGGCCGAATTTTACATCGTCAATGGAGCCGGTAAAGGCGAATGAGCTGTATGAGAGGTTTATAGGCTATCTGCGCGAAAGAGGAATGCGAGTTGAACACGGCGAGTTCGGCGCGGATATGAAGGTGGAGCTTTTAAACGACGGCCCCGTAACAATACTCTTAGACAGCAGCAAGATATTATAATTAAAATGGACAACTGCGTCATATCATGATTAATTGAGGAAAGAGCATATGGGCGGATGCCCGCGATGGCAGGATTAAGAAAAGGGCTGTTTATGTGTTTGGCATGACCAATCGTGCCATGTTGGCAGTATTAATGTCAAGGGTTGATAAGTAAGGTTGAAAAAGGCTTGAAACAGACGGGAGGTTTTGTTTTATGACAACTCATATGAGTATAAGATTAGCATGGCATAGTGATGGATGGAACGGTCACATTTGTAAAAAGCCATGTGAAAACACATATTGCATCGGACAGCATTCATATCCGGGGACCCTCATAGCAAGTACAAGAGATCTGGAATTTGAGACTGCGCATGCGGGGGAAGCTTGTTCAAAATTATCTTGTGGGGCCGCGTGCGGATTGAGCGTGAATGCATTTGGAGCAGATTTTATTACAGCAAAGGTAGATCCTCCGTCATTTTGGAAAGACGGTGATGCTGATGCAATAAATATAACATTGCCTCCGTCAACCGTTTGTACATGGTGTTATGAGGCAATGTATAACGAAGCTGTTGAAACGCATGGAGAGAGTGCTCAGAGGTATAATTATGCAAAAAGAAAGGAATACGCAGAGAGATATTTTTCGCAGTTTGAGCCACATAAATCTTTAATATTCTACTATGCCGGTTACAGTAATCCTTTTAACGAAAATGAAAAGAATAATTATGTAATAGTAGGTATTTCAAGAGTGAAGAAAATCGGTGATACATACTATTACGATAATACCAGCGATGAAGTAAAGCAGAAATATGCGGGTGGTTTTGTATGGCAAAGACCGGTCACGTCAACATATCCGGACGAAGGATTCTGCATTCCGTATTGGAAGTATCTGGACAATGAAGAGGTTA
>JBJEIV010000059.1:0-3981 GCA_051877395.1 Candidatus Ornithomonoglobus sp. | reverse complement strand
TTCGGCAATTCTCGTACATACGGCTACGCGCGCCGCCACACCGGTCACGACCTTTTCGGCAGTATCGGCACTCCGGTTGTCGCAATAGAGAGCGGCACTGTGGAATGTGTCGGCTGGAACCAATACGGCGGCTGGCGCATCGGCATACGCAGCTTTGATAAAAAGCGGTACTACTATTACGCTCACCTACGCAAGGATCACCCATACGCTCCTATTGTCAAGGAGGGTGAACAGATAAAAGCGGGGGACGTTATAGGCTACCTCGGTATGACCGGCTACAGCGCAACCGAAAATGTGAATAATATCAATGTGCCGCATCTGCATGTTGGATTGCAGCTCATATTTGACGAATCTCAGAAGGACGGTCCGACCGAAATATGGGTCGACATCTACAACATCGTAAAGCTCCTTCAGAAAAACTGCTCAGAGGTGTACAAAGACGAGGAAACAGGCGAATATGTACGCAGATATGATTTTTATGAAACGTCTTTGGGAGGGATGTGAAAATGTATATAATCAAATTCAAGCATCTGATCGCGCTGTTTGCCGTTATTCTGGCGGTATCGGTAATCACATATACCGCCAATAACGCCATACAGACCTCCGCGCCCGCATCGGAGAGCGTGAGTGTTCCTATTCTGATGTATCACAGCATATTAAAATATTCAGACGGCAATAAATACACGGTATCTCCCTACAGCTTTGAAGGCGATTTAAAATTTCTCAGCAATCACGGTTATACCACAATAGTTATGCATGATCTGATAGACTATGTGTACAACGGCGCGGAGCTGCCCGAAAAGCCCATAGTACTGACCTTTGACGACGGCTTCTATAATAATTACTACTATATCTATCCTCTGCTCCGGCAGTACAATGCAAAGGCGGTTATTTCCATTGTCGGAGCCTATACTGACGAATACCAGAATAACGGCGACACCAACCCCGCATACGCGTATCTGTCATGGGACAGCGCCCGTGAAATGGCAGACTCCGGCTTTGTTGAGATCCAGAACCATACATACAACCTCCACTCCCTTAACGACGGCAGAATGGGCTGTAACAGGAACAGCACGGAAACAACGGAGGAATATATCTCCATGCTGACACAGGACCTTGGCGCCATGCAGGAGAAATGTATTGAAAATCTGGGGAGCGCCCCGACAACCTTTACATATCCCTTCGGCTCCGTCAGTGACGAATCTCTGGAGGTTGTGAAATCCCTCGGCTTTAAGGCGAGTCTTTCCTGTGAGGAGGGCGTAAACGAGCTTGAACGCGACCCGGAGCAGCTTTATCTCATGAAGCGGTATATCCGCACACCCTCGCGCGGCGCCGCGGATATATTGCAGAAATGAATTTTATGTAAAATAGCTGTTGCTTTATTCGGTAAAATAGTGTATAATGAAGATAATATTTTATTAATTAACAGGAGAAGATAATGGCAGGATCAACATATGGAAAATTATTCAGAATTACAACCTGGGGTGAGTCGCACGGCAAGGGCTTAGGTGTTGTAATTGACGGCTGTCCCGCAGGTCTTGAGCTTTGCGAGGATGATGTTCAGGCATATCTTAACCGCAGAAAGCCGGGACAGTCAAGGTTCTCTACGCCCCGTAAGGAGGATGACGCGGTAGAAATTTTATCGGGCGTTTTCGAGGGCAGAACCACAGGAACACCGATCTCAATGGTGGTATACAATAAGACCCAGCGTTCGGCGGACTACAGCGAAATTGCGCGCTATTACCGTCCGGGACACGCGGACTATACCTTTGATGAAAAATACGGCTTCAGAGACTACCGCGGCGGCGGAAGATCCTCGGGACGCGAAACAATAGGCAGAGTTGCGGCGGGCGCTGTTGCGGCAAAGCTTCTGAAATCACTCGGCATTGAGCTTCTCACCTATACGAGGTCGATCGGTCCGCACGAGATCGATTACGCTGAGTTTGACCGTGAGGAAATTGCGAATAACAGCCTTTATATGCCGGACAAAAAAGCGGCTGAAAGGGCGGGAGAATACGTCATGGAAATGCTTAAAGCTCACGACTCTGTGGGCGGCATAGCGGAATGTATTGTAACGGGAATGCCTACCGGTATCGGTGAAACGGTGTTTGATAAGCTTGACGCAAAGCTTGCAAAGGGTATTATGTCTATCGGCGCGGTAAAGGGTGTTGAGATCGGCGACGGTATGGCGGCGGCAAAGGCTATAGGCTCGGTAAATAACGACGGCTTCCGCATGGCGGACGGCAGGGTCGAAAAAATCACAAACCACAGCGGCGGTATACTCGGCGGCATGAGCGACGGCTCTCCCATTATCATACGCGCGGCATTCAAGCCCACCCCGTCAATACTGCATGAGCAGCAGACTGTCAATAAATCCGGCGAGGACATCACGGTTTCGATCAAGGGCAGACATGATCCTATAATTGTACCGAGAGCGGTTGTCGTAATGGAAGCAATGACAGCGCTTACGATCGCTGACGCGGTTCTTGAAAACATGACCGCAAGACTTGATAAGATAGTGGAATTTTACAACAAATAATGTGAAATATAAACCGGCGTGATATAATATATGTATTATGAATGCTTATTATTACAGGTGATAAAATGACAGACAAGCGAAATCTGATTCTTGACGCCATGCAGGAAATCATGACGGATAACAGATCATCAGGCTCTACGGTAAGCGATGTCGCAAAACAGGCGGGCATCGCCAAGGGTGGCGTATACTACTATTTCAACTCAAAGGACGAAATTATTGACGCGGTCATTGAGCGCGCCTATTCTGAGGTAATAGAGGAAAGCAAGGCGATGCTTGACAACAAGGAAATGAGCACTCTCCAGAAGCTTAAAAGGATTTTTGATATCAGTGTTTTTCCCGAAGAAGGACATAACCACTCAGAGCTTTTAAAGCTGCTCAACGTTCAGGGCAATGTTGTAATACACCAGAGATTTGCGGTAATTGCCGCAAAATCAATGACGCCGATCCTTGCGGAGGTTATAAGACAAGGCATTTATGAGGGAATACTCAAATGCGATTATCCCGAGCAGTACGCGCAGTTCATACTCTCTATGCTCGTGCTCTCCCTTGACAGAATACTCCTTCCCACCGATGATGATGAAAGACTGTTAAAGCTTAAAGCGCTGGCGCAGCTGCTTGAAACGGGGCTTCAGCTCGCGCCCGGAAGCTTTTCATATTTTTACTCACAGTCTTGATAAAATAGGTTAAGTATAGAAAACTTAGTGAAAAGCATATAAAAGGAGGATGCGGCATGGACGGATTTTTCAGCGAAAACCATTTTTCGGTTCACAGCAATTCCAAAGGAAATCTGCTTAAAACAGAATATGAAAAAGACGGACTGCTCCATTTTGTCAAAACCGGAAGAATGCAGCTCCGCGATTATCCCGGCTTCTGGGGAATCGAACCTGTAATTGAAGCGATCTGCTCGCGTCTGGGTAAAGCGTTAAATCTGAATATGGCTGACTATACCCTTCATGTACTTTCCGGGAAACGGTATGGCAAAGAGATCGTAACATTTGTTTGTGACTCTCCGGATTTCAGGAACGGTAAGTCACTTGTCTACCTGCAGACGCTGTATATTCAGAATAATGAATATCTTGATTTTGAAAAGCTATGCCGGTTGACTGACGGAACGGCTCTTGTGAATATGCTTGCTTTCGACCTTATTATAATGAATGAGGATAGGCACAACGGAAATGCCGCATGGCTTTTAAATGATGACGGCAGTCTTGAATCAACCCCCATATTTGATAACGGCTATGCCCTGCTCTATGATGATATTAAAGGAATGCTGACCGATTTCAGAAAAGCATCGGCTTTTTGTCTTTGTAACTCACCGCTGTATGCCGAAAGCTTCCGCGAGGCGGAAAGGCTGTTTTGTAAATTATCTTCGATCTATGAGCCGACTGTTAATTTTAATGTGGCTCCGTCGGTGATCCATGATATCATAACTGCAACAAAAC